>NZ_JBFULV010000021.1:0-81102 GCF_054049715.1 Rhizobacter sp. P5_C2
CCGCCCGCCTGCGGCGCCGCCGCGCGCACCGGCGTGGCAGATGCCGCGCCCGGCCGGTTGGCCACGCGAACGATGTCGGGGTTGGCCTCGGCCTGCTGCGCACCGAGCTTCTCGGCCAAGCGCTGGCGCAGGCGGTCCATCGGATCCTCGAAGCCGCGTGCCTTCGCGGCCTTGGCGGTCGCCGGCTTGTCGGAATCGGCATCCTTCATCGGCTTGACCGGCGAATTGCGCGGATCCGGTGCATGGACGTCGGACGCCTGCGCCGCAGCGGCGCACAGGCTCAGGCCGAGCAAGGCCGCAGCGACGCGGGCAGACAGGATGGTGGACATGGTGGAAACGCTCCCGGCTCGCCCCCGGAACTCGGGGCGCCTGTCGCGATATCGACCGTCAGGCCGCCGGCTTGAGCTTGATGACGACGCGCGGCTTGACCCAGATCCACGCGAAGACGCCGATGCTCATCATCAGCAACGACGTGATCGCGAGCCAGAGCGTGGAATGCATCACCAACGGCGCGATCAGGCCGGCCACCATGCCGTTGGCGAGGCTGCCGATGCAGGCCTGGAACGACGACGCCATGCCGCGCCGCTCAGGCACGAGGTCGAGCGTCATCAGCGTGACCACCGGCACCATCAGCGCCCAGCCGAACGCGAAGATGCCGATCGGCAGCAGCGCCCACCAGGCCTGCGGCTCGAACAACAGGTTCAGCGCGAGGTTGACGACCGATACCACCAGCATGATCACGAAACCATGGCGGATCTGGTGGTGCGGCTTGATCTTGCCGGCCAGCCGCCCCGAGAACCAGGCGCCGCCCATGATCCCGCCGATCGTGATCAGGAAGAACCAGAAGAACTGGCCGGGCTGCAGGTGCAGGTGGTCGCCGAGGAAGACCGGCGCCGACAGCACGTACAGGAACATGCCGTTGAACGGAATGCCGCTGGCGAGCGCCAGCATCAGGAAGCGCGGGTTCGAGCCCAGCTGCCAGTAGCCGCGCATCAGGTGGCGCACGTTGAACGGCTGCTTCTGCGAGGCATGCAGCGTCTCGGGCAGCAAGCGGTAATTGCCGATCCACAGCGCGATGCCGACCGCCGTGAGGAACCAGAAGATCGCGTGCCAGCCGACATGCACGAACAGGAAACCGCCGACCATCGGCGCGATGGCCGGCGCGATGCCGAAATAAATGGTGACCYGCGACATCACGCGCTGCGCATCGGCCGGCGGGAACATGTCGCGGATCACCGCCCGCGAGACGACGATGCCGGCACCGGCCGACATGCCTTGCAGCGCACGGAAGAACACCAGCGCGCCGATGTGCTGCGACAGCGCGCAGCCGGCCGATGCGAGCGTGAACACCGCGATGCCCCACAGCACCACCGGGCGGCGCCCGAGGCTGTCGGACAGCGCACCGTGGAACAGGTTCATCACCGCGAAGCCGAACAGGTAGGCCGACAGCGTCTGCTGCATCTCGACCGGTGTCGCGCCGATCGACTGCGCGATGCCGGTGAAGGCAGGCAGGTAGGTGTCGATCGAGAAGGGGCCGAGCATGCCGAGGCATGCGAGCAGCGCGGCCAGCGCCCAGCGCGGTGCGCGCCAGAGGTGTTGTGCGTCGGGATTCATGCGGAGCGTCGAGTGTAGCGGGCGGTCCGCGGCCCCGTGCGCGTGCGGGGTCGACCTGCGACGGCGCTTGCGTCACACTCGGCCCATGAGCTCCTCGACGGACCGCGTTCCGCTGGTCCAGGTGCGCGATCTGCTGCACGTGGGCGAGCCGCTGCCGTTCCGGATCCTCGACACGCATGAGCGGCTGTTGCTGAACGCCGGGCAGGTGCTGCTCGATGAACGCCAGCTCGACGAACTGCACGAACGAGGCGCCTGGGCGGAGCGGGCCCTGGTGGAGGCGGCCCGCCAGGCGCAGTCTGCCGCGGCCAAGAAGGCCCAGGCTGTTGCCGCCTTGTCGATCTTCGACCGCTGGGAGCGCCTGATGCTCCATTTCGACCAGGTGCCGCGTGCGCTCCAGCGCCGCGAGGCGCAGGGCACGGCGGTGACGAGCTTCTTCGTTGCGCTGCAAGCGCTGGTCGACCGGGATCCGGACGTGGCGCTGTTCGAATGCATGCGACAGGAAGAGCGCCGCTTTGCGCTCTACCCGTTCCGCCACGCCGTCCGGGTGGCGGCGCTGGCGCTTCTGACCGCCCGCCAGCTCGGGTGGGCGCCCGAGCGATGCACCTCGCTCGGCTGTGCCGCGCTGACGATGAACCTGTCGATGTTCGACCTGCAGGCCACGCTGGCCGCGCAGGACACGCCACCGACCCGCAAGCAGCTGGAGCAGATCCGCGCGCACCCCGAAGCCTCGGTCGCGATGCTGCGGGCCGCCAGCGTCGACGACGAAACCTGGCTGGCGACGGTGCTGGGCCACCACGAACGCCTGGGCGGCGCCGGCTACCCGCAGGGGCTCGAACCCACCCCGGAAGCGCGCGTGCTGCGCGCGGCCGACGTCTACATGGCCAAGATCAGCGCGCGCGAAAAGCGCCCGGCGATGACGCCCCAGATGGCGACGCGCCAGCTCTTCCAGCAAAGCGCCGGCGATGAACTGGCGATGGCCATGATCAAGACCGTCGGCGTCCACCCGCCCGGCAGCCTGGTGCGGCTCCACTCCGGTGAGGTGGGCGTCGTGATCCGCCGGGCGGTCACCGGGCCGCACCCGCTGGTGGCGACGCTGAGCGACAAGAACGGCAAGCCGGTCGGCGAGACCCATCGGCGCGATTCGTCCCAGGTGGGCTTCGCGATCGAAGGCGCTCCCGAGAACGCAGCCGCGTTCCCGCGCATCCCGCCGGAGCGGGTGTATGGCCTGATGACCTGATGGTCAGTGGATAGTGTGAAGCGGACCGATAGGCCGGATTCTGTGCGTCCCCCGATTCTTGCGAACCGGTGAACGTGACCGCCATTCCTCTGGGCCGGGCATCGCTGCCCGGCTCGGTGCTACCTACCCGCACACTCCTCGGGCCGAATCAACGTGTGCCTATTTGGTATTGCTGCGCGTAGAGATTGCCCGTTTCACCCGCCACGCCGGCCTTGCGACCGATGCGGCGACTCGTCTCTGTTGCTCTGATCCTCACCTCGCGGTGGACAGCCGTTGGCTGCTACGCTGCCCTGTGCAGTCCGGACCTTCCTCCAGTGCGCCCTTTCGGGCCTTGCACCAGCGGCGGTCTGGTCCGCTTCACCGGCGCATTATCCCCTGCTCTTCGAGAGCCGCTTGTCGCGCAGCACCACCTGGCTGCCGCGGCGGTCGAGTTCGAACAGCTGCGTCGCCTCGATCAGGTCGATCAGCTTGCGGTAGCCGTAGTTGCGCGGGTCGAACGAGGCCTGGTTGCCGATCTGCTGGCCGACCGCACCGAGCGCCGACCAGCCGTCCTCGCCGGCCGCCGATTCGGCCGCATTGCGCAGCAGCGAGACCAGCCGCGCGTCCTGCTTCAGCGCCGCGGTGTCCTGGCGCAGCGCCGCGGCCGGCTCGGCTACCACCGGCGCGGGCTCCGGCGCCGCCTTGGCGCCGCCGCGGGTCTTGCGGCCGGCGGCCGGCTTGGCCTTCGCCGGCTTCGATGCGCTGTCGGCCTCGGCCACCTCGACCGCCTGGCCCAGGTTTTCGAGGTACAGGAAGCGCGAGCAGGCGTTGACGAAGGGCATCGGCGTCTTCTTCGCGCCGAAGCCGTAGACCAGCGCGCCCTTGGCCTTCAGGTGCATCACGAGCGGCGTGAAGTCGCTGTCGGACGAGACAATGCCGAACGCATCGGGCTGGTCGGTGTAGAGCAGGTCCATCGCCTCGATGACCATGCCCATGTCGGTCGCGTTCTTGCCCTTGCTGTAGTCGAACTGCTGCACCGGGCGGATCGCGTACTCGTGCAGCACCGCCTCCCAGCCCTTCAGCCCGTCCTTCTTCCAGTTGCCATAGGCGCGGCGGATGTTCGCGACGCCGACCTTGGCCAGCTCCGCGAGGATCACGTCGATCTTGCTGGCCGGCGAGTTGTCGGCATCGATCAGCAGCGCGATGCGGGCGGGCTTGTCGAGCAGGGTCATGCGGTCTCCAGTTTCCAGCCGATCGTCTCGCCGCCGCGCAGCGGTTTCAGCTGGGCCTCGCCGAACGGCAGGGCTTCGGGGAGTGTCCATGTTTCGCGGCGCAGCGTCACGCGGCCGCTGTTGCGCGGCAGGCCGTAGAAGTCGGGGCCGTTGAAGCTCACGAAGGCCTCCAGCTTGTCGAGCGCGCCGGCCGCCTCGAAGGCCTCGGCATACAGCTCCAGCGCCGACAGCGCGGTGTAGCAGCCCGCACCGCACACCGACTGCTCCTTCAGGTGCGACGCGTGCGGCGCGCTGTCGGTGCCGAGGAAGAACTTCGTGCTGCCCGAGGTGGCGGCCTGCACCAGCGCCTGGCGGTGCACTTCGCGCTTGAGCACCGGCAGGCAGTAGTAGTGCGGCCGCAAGCCGCCCTGGAAGATCGCGTTGCGGTTGTAGAGCAGGTGGTGGGCGGTGACGGTGGCGGCGGTGTGCGCATCGGCCTGCGCCACGTACTGCGCCGCCTCGCGCGTGGTGATGTGCTCGAACACCACCTTCAGCTCGGGGAAGTCGCGGCGCAGCGGCTGCATCACGGTGTCGATGAAGACGGCTTCGCGGTCGAACACGTCGACCGCCGGGTCGGTGACCTCGCCGTGCACCAGCAGCAGCAGGCCTTCGCGCTGCATCGCTTCGAGCGTGGCGTAGGTCTTGCGCAGGTCGGTTACGCCGGCATCGCTGTTGGTGGTGGCACCGGCCGGGTAGAGCTTGACGGCGACGATGCCGGCATCTTTCGCGCGGCGGATCTCGTCGGGCGGCAGCTTGTCGGTCAGGTACAGCGTCATCAGCGGCTCGAAGGCCGAGCCTTCGGGGCGTGCCGCGAGGATGCGCTCGCGGTAGGCGACGGCCTGCGCCGCGGTGGTGACCGGCGGGCGCAGGTTGGGCATCACGATCGCGCGGGCGAACTGGCGCGCGGTGTCGGGCAGCACCGCGGCGAGCGCGGCACCGTCACGCAGGTGCAGGTGCCAGTCGTCTGGCGTGGTGAGGGTGAGTGAATCGGTCGTCATGCGCCGATTTTCGCACCCGCGCCATCAGCTCAGATCACCTCAGTGTTGCAGGATCTTCGACAGGAATTCCTTCGCGCGCGGAGTGCGCTCTTCGGGCTTGCCGAAGAAGCTGTCCTTCGTGCAGTCCTCGACGATCTTGCCGGCGTCCATGAAGATCACGCGGTTGCTGACCTTCTTCGCGAAGCCCATCTCGTGCGTGACGCACATCATCGTCATGCCTTCGTTAGCCAGCTGCACCATCACGTCGAGCACCTCGCCGACCATCTCGGGGTCGAGCGCCGAGGTCGGCTCGTCGAACAGCATCACGATCGGGTCCATGCTGAGCGCGCGGGCGATCGCGACGCGCTGCTGCTGGCCGCCCGACAGCTGACCGGGGAACTTGTCCTTGTGCCCGCTCAGCCCGACGCGGTCGAGCATCTTCATGCCGCGCACCTTGGCTTCTTCAGGCTTGCGGTTCAGCACCTTGATCTGCGCGAGCGTCAGGTTCTCGGTGACGGTGAGGTGCGGGAACAGCTCGAAGTGCTGGAACACCATGCCGACGCGGCTGCGCAGCTTCGGCAGATTGGTCTTCGGGTCGGAGATCGAGATGCCGTCGACGACGATGTCGCCCTTCTGRATCGGCTCCAGCGCGTTCACCGTCTTGATCAGCGTCGACTTGCCCGAACCCGACGGGCCGCACACCACGACCACCTCGCCCTTGGCGATGCTGGTCGTGCAATCGGTCAGCACCTGGAACGCGCCGTACCACTTCGAAACGTTGTTGATCTTGATCATGGGAAGTCCCCCCGGGGGTTCAGCGGATGATGGCGATCTTCTTCTGCAGCCGACGAACCAGCATCGACAGGCTGAAGCAGATCACGAAGTAGACGACGGCGGCGACCAGGTAGGTCTCGACCGGGCGGTTGAAGTTCTTGCCCGCGACCTCGAAGCCCTTCAGCAGGTCGTAGGCACCGATCGCGTAGACCAGCGAGGTGTCCTGGAACAGGATGATGGTCTGCGTCAGCAGCACCGGCAGCATGTTGCGGAAGGCCTGCGGCAGCACGATCAGCTGCATGGTCTGGCGGTAGGTCATGCCGACCGCGTAGCCGGCGTACACCTGCCCGCGCGGCACGCTCTGGATGCCGGCCCGCATGATCTCCGAGTAGTAGGCCGCCTCGAACACCGTGAAGGTGATGATGGCCGACAGCTCGGCGCCCATCGGCCGGCCGATCAGCAGCGGGATCAGAAGGAAGAACCACAGGATCACCATCACCAGCGGGATCGAGCGCAGCGTGTTGACGTAGAACGCCGCCGGCATCACCAGCCACTTCTTGCCCGACAAGCGCATCAGCGCGAGCAGCGTGCCCAGCGCGATGCCGCCGATCATCGCGACCAGCGTCAGCTGCACCGAGAAGATCATGCCCTTGGCAATGAACGCCGAGACGACGTTCCAGTTCAGGAAGGCAAAGTCGAGGTTCATTTGCCGCCCCCGATCATGCCGGGCACCTGCACCCGGTTCTCAATGAACAAGGCCAGGCGGTTGATCGCGAACGCGGAGATGAAGTAGAGGCCGGTCACGGCAAGGTAGACCTCGATGCCGCGCGAGGTTTCTTCCTGCGCCTGCATCGCGAACATCGTCAGCTCGGAGATGCTCACCGCGAACGCCACCGACGAGTTCTTGATGATGTTCATCGACTCGCTGGTCAGCGGTGGAATGACGATGCGGAACGCCATCGGCAGCAGCACGTAGCGGTAGGTCTGCGGCAGCGTCAGCCCCATCGCGAGGCCGGCGTAGCGCTGGCCCTTGGGCAGCGCCTGGATGCCGGCCTTGACCTGCTCGGACACGCGTGCCGACGTGAAGAACCCGAGCGCGAACACCACCAGCACGAAGCTCGGCACGGCGCGCAGGCTCAGGAACAACGACGGAATCACGTGGTACCAGAGGAAGACCTGCACCAGCAGCGGAATGTTGCGAAACAACTCCGTCCACGCATTGGCGAGAAACACCAGCGTCTTGCTGGGAACCGTGCGCAGGATGCCCATCAATGAACCGACCACCAGCGCGACCACCAGCGACAGCGATGCCACCGACAGCGTCCAGCCCCAGGCAGACATCAACCATTCCAGGTAGGTCTGCCCTCCCCCCGTGTCCTGCAGGAATACCTGCCAGTCCCACTTGCCCAAGGTGTTGCTCCAATTCTTGTGAGGGGTCGCACCACGGCTGCGCTGCCCCAATGAAAAGCGCGACGCGGGTCACCCGGCGCCGCGCTGGGGGGACTGTAAGCAAGTGTCGCGCCCAGTGGCGTCAGGGCTTACCTCAGTCCCGGTCCATCGCAAGAACCCGCCTTACTTCTTGACGTAGTCTTCCATCGGCTTGTCGTTCGGGGTCGCCCACGCGGCCTTGGTGGCGTCCGACAGCGGCAGGCCGACCTTGGTGTTGCTCGGCGGGATCGGCTGGTTGAACCACTTGTCGTAGGTCTTCGCCAGGTCGCCCGACTTGATCTGCGCCACGATGCTGTCGTCGACCGCCTTCTTGAAGGCCGGGTCGTCCTTGCGCAGCATGATCGCGATCGGCTCGACGCTCAGCACTTCGCCGACGATCTTGAACTCGGCCGGGTTCTTCGCGCGCGAGATGTTGCCGGCGAGGATCTGGCCGTCCATCACGAACGCATCGGCACGGCCCGATTCGAGCAGCAGGAAGCTGTCGGCGTGGTCCTTGCCGAACACTTCCTTGAAGTCGACGCCGGTGGCGCGCTCGTGCTTGCGCAGCGTCTGCACCGAGGTCGTGCCGGTGGTGGTGGCGACCGTCTTGCCGGCCAGCTGGCCGATCGCGGTGATGCCCGAGTTGGCCTTCACCGCGATGCGCACTTCTTCCACGTAGGTGGTGAAGGCGAAGGCGACGTCCTTCTGGCGGGTCGCGTTGTTGGTGGTCGAGCCGCACTCGATGTCGACGGTGCCGTTCTGCACCAGCGGAATGCGGTTCTGCGAGGTCACCGGCTGGTACTTGATGTCCAGCGCGGCCAGGCCCAGCTGCTTCTTGATGTCGGCCAGCACCTTCTGGCAGACGTCGTAGTGGAAGCCGGCGTACTTGCCGTCACCCAGCGTGTAGGCCAGCGCACCGGACGACTCGCGCACGCCCATCGTGACGGTGCCGCTGTCCTTGATCTTCTTCAGCGTGTCGCTCTGCTGCGCCTGGGCAACGCCCGCGACGGACAACAGGACGGCAACGCTCAGCCATGCCTTTTTCATACGATCTCCTTCAGGGTGGAAAAGAGGGGGTGGGGGAGGACCCCCCTACAACGAAATTCTAGGGACACGGGGCCTACGCACTACCACGTAGACGAGAGGGCCGCGCGGGTTTCAGCCCGGCACCTGGTCCGACGGGTACTTCCAGAAGTCCCGCAGCAGGTAGTTCATCGGCAGGTTCAGCGGCAGGTTCTTGGGCGGGATCGGCTTGTTGAACCAGCGATCGTAGATCGCATAGGCCTCGCGGCTGAGGATCAGGCGCTTCATTTCTTCGTCGCAGATCTTCTTGAACTCGGGATCGTCCTTGCGCATCATGATCGCGAGCGGCTCGATGGTCAGGAACTTGCCCACCACCTTCAGCTTGCCCGGGTCGGCACTCGACGAGATCAGGCCGTACAGCAGCACGTCGTCCATCACGAAGCCGTCGGCCTCGCCGGCCAGCACCATCTGCATGGCCTTGGCATGTTCGGGCGCTTCGAGGATGGTGATGCGCAGCAGGCGTTCGCGGTTCGCGCGATCCACCTCTTTCAGCGGCGTCGTGCCCTTGGTCGACACCAGCTTCTTGCCCTCGAACATCGGCAGCTCGGCGATCGGGCTGTCGGCCAGCACCATGTAGCGCGCACCGGTGATGTAGTGCGGGATCGTGAAGGCCACCTTCTGGCGGCGCTCGGCGTTGTTGGTGGTCGAGCCGCACTCCAGGTCGGCCTTGCCGTCGACCACCATCTGGATGCGGTTGCCGGCGGTGACGAGCACGAACTCCGGCGCGATGGCCTTGATCTCGAGCCGCTTGCGCACCGCCTCGGCCAGCTTCAGGCACAGGTCGACCGCATAGCCCATCGGCTTCTTGTCGGCATCGAGGTACGAGAACGGCACCGACGATTCGCGGTGCGCGATCAGGATCTTGCCGGTCTGCTTGATGCGGTCGAGCACCGGGCCGGTGGGGACGGCCGCAGCCGCCGGCGGCGCGGCCATCGCCGGCACCGCAAGCATTGCCAGCACGACCACGGATGAACGCAGAAGAACGGAACACCGGCGCTTGCTGTGCTGAAACTTCATGGGTGGATTCTCGCAACCTTCGTGCCACGAACCCGTCGGGCGCCGTGGGGCAGAAGGCGCCAGTGTGCCCGCTTGTCGGCATGAGGCCGGTCACGCAGGAGCAAGGGCATCGGCGCATGGGAACAAGTTGGCGTTTGGGTGGCGATGGGCGCGGACTGTATGCGCCTGCCGGTTGGAAATCCAATGCGGATTCGCGGGCAAGCCATGCATCGAATGCATGTGGCGCGAGGGAAAACCCTCTGGCATCGGCGGTCGCCGACCGTCGTGCCCGGCGTCACCTCGGGGGTTTGAGGAAATCCCAGAGCGCCCGGGCGCTCGGCTTGGCGCCCTGGCGCGAGAGCTCGGGCAGCTCGCGGTACATGCGGACTTCCATCGTCAGCTCGAGCGTGCCGGGGGCCGAGGCGCGCACCAGTCGGCGGCTCTTCAGCTCCTTCTTCACCGAACTGACCGGCAGGAAAGCCAGGCCATGGCCTTCGAGTGCCATCGCCTTCAGGCCCTCGGCCATGTCGGTCTCGTAGATCGGATCGAGGTTCAGTGGCGCGGGCGAGAGCTTGACGATCTGCTCGACCAGGCGCCCGAGGTAGGCGCCGCTGCCGTAGCTGAGGAAGGGCACGCGCTCGCCGGAGGCGCCGGGCAGGCGGAACAGCGGCTCGCCCTTCGGGTCGGCCTTGGCGTACACCGCCAGCATCTCGTGGCCGAGGCTCAGCATCTCGTAGCGCTCCGGGCTCAGCTGCAAGGGCTGCGACGGGTGGTGGTAGGCGATCAGCAGGTCGCAGCTGCCTTCGGTGAGCTGCATCACGGCGTCGTGCACGTTGAGCGCGATCAAGCGGCTCTTCAGCGCGCCGAAGCGCTTGCGCAGGTCCATCACCCAGTGCGGGAAGAAGGTGAACGCGAGCGAGTGCGGCACCGCGAACTCGATCATGTCCTGCCCGGCGACCTGGTGGCCGCGCATCATGTTGCGCGTGGTCTGCAGCGCGCCGAGGATGTCGAGCGCCTGCGCATGGAAGGTCTCGCCGGCGGGCGTCAGGCGGGTCGGGTACGACGAGCGGTCGACCAGGTCCAGCCCGGCCCAGGCTTCCAGCGCCTGGATGCGGCGCGAGAACGCCGGCTGCGTCACATGCCGCATCTGCGCCGAGCGCGAAAAACTCCGCGTCTCGGCCAGGCTCACGAAGTCTTCAAGCCACTTGGTTTCCACGGCCGGCAGTGTAACGAGGGGGCGTCACGCGTCCGGCCGCGCGGGCTCAATGGGAGCGGCTGAGGGTGACGTCCAACTCGTGGACCAGGTCGTTCACCAGCTGCACCGTCGCCAGCTTCGGATCCGATGCCGCGCCGGCCGTCTGCGCCACCACGTCGGCATTCCACGTGGCGCCCGAGGAGGCGCTGACACCGGACACCCGGAACACCACGCGGCTGGCCAGGCTGCCGCAGTTCTGGCCGCCGTTCAGCGGCGTCAGCGTGACGAACTGCTGGCTCGCCGGCGTCACGCCGTTGCTCAGCATCATCGGCCCGAGGTCGCTCATCAGGCGCTCGCGCAGTGCGCCCATCACCGCCGCCACATGCTCGCCGCCAGCGGCGGAGCAGGTGTCGAACGCAAAGCTCTCGTTGTCGACCCACACCACCTTGGCGTCGGGCAGACGCAAGCTGGCCTGGGACACCGCGTCGGGCGTCGCCGCCCTGGCCGGCATCGCCAACGTCGAGATCGCGCCGGCAAACGCCAGCATCGCAAACAGAACCGTCTTCTGAGTCATCTGAGCAGTCATCGCATCCGTCCTCTGTGGGTGAATCGGTGACGCGACTCTAGAAGTGCAACAAGATGTGTGCTCGTCGGCTCCGTAACGATTGTTCACAATTGACCCAGACTTCACGCTCGTTTTTCACGAAACGGTCCGGAACCTTCGCGACTGTCCTACAGCCGCGATCATGGGGCTGGAACGATGTCACGCCAGCGCGTCTTCGGTGCTGCTTTGCTGCAGGCGCCACATGTCGGCATAGCGGCCGTCGAGTGCCAACAACTGCGCATGCGTGCCGCGCTCGACGATGCGGCCCTGCTCCATCACCAGGATCTGGTGCGCATCGACGACGGTCGACAGCCGGTGCGCGATGACCAGCGCCGTCTTGTTGCGCGCGACGCCCTGCAGCTCGGCCTGGATGGCGCGTTCGTTGGCCGAGTCGAGCGCCGAGGTGGCCTCGTCGAAGATCATGATCGGCGGGTCCTTCAGCAGCGTGCGCGCGATCGCGACGCGCTGCTTCTCGCCGCCGCTCAGCTTCAGCCCGCGCTCGCCGACCGTCGTCTCGTAACCCTTCGGCGTCGACACGATGAAGTCGTGGATGCGCGCCGCGCGCGCCGCGCCCTCGATCTCGGCCTGCGTCGCACCCGGCCGGCCATAGGCGATGTTGTAGGCCACGCTGTCGTTGAACAGCACCGTGTCCTGCGGAACGATGCCGATGCGCTGGCGCACGCTGCTTTGCGTGACCGAGCGCAGGTCCTGCCCGTCGATCGTGATCACGCCGCCCTGCACGTCGTAGAAGCGGTACAGCAGCCGCGCGAGCGTGCTCTTGCCCGAGCCCGACGGGCCGACCACCGCCACCGTCTTGCCGGCCGGGATCTCGAAGCTCACGTCGTGCAGGATCTGCCGGTCCGGCTCATACGAGAAATCGACGTGGTCGAAGCGCAGCTGCCCGTGCGGCACCTGCAACGGCAATGCGCCCGGCGTGTCGGCGATCTCGCGTTCGCGCTCGAGCAGCGCGAACATCTTGTCGAGGTCGGTCAGGCTCTGCTTGATCTCGCGGTAGATCACGCCGAGGAAGTTCAGCGGGATGTAGAGCTGGATCATGAAGGCGTTGATCATCACCAGGTCGCCGAGCGTCATGTGGCCGGCCACCACGCCCTGCGTCGCGCGCCACAGCATCGCGACCAGGCCCGCCGCGATGATCAGCTGCTGCCCGGTGTTCAGCATCGACAGCGTGGCCTGCGATTTCAGCGCGACGCGGCGCAGCCGCTCCAGGCTCTCGTCGTAGCGGCGCGCCTCGAAGTCCTCGTTGTTGAAGTACTTGACGGTCTCGTAGTTCAGCAGCGAGTCGATCGCGCGCGAATGCGCGGTCGAATCGAGCTCGTTCATCTGCTTGCGGAACTGCGTGCGCCAGTTGGTGAACACGACCGTGAAGCTGATGTACACCGCCAGCGCCGCCAGCGTGATCCACGCGAACCAGGCGTCGAACTTGACGGCCAGCAGCGTCAGCACGAGCACCATCTCGACCAGCGTCGGCACGATGCTGTAGATCGAATACGAGATCAGCGAATGCACCGCGCGCGTGCCGCGCTCGATGTCGCGCGTCATGCCGCCGGTCTGGCGCTCGAGGTGAAAGCGCAGGCTCAGCGCATGCAGGTGGCGGAACACGTTCAGCGAGATGCTGCGCGCGGTGCCCTCGGTGGCCTTCGCGAAGATCAGCTCGCGCAGCTCGGTGAACAGCGAGGTCGACAGCCGCAGCAGCCCGTAGGCCGCCAGCAGCCCGATCGGCACCACCAGCACCGCCTGGAGGTCGCCCGGCTTGATCGACAGGCTGTCGACCAGTTGCTTCAGCAGCAAGGGCACGCCGACGTTGGCCAGCTTGGCGGCGATCATGAAACTGAGCGCGATCCCGACCCGCCAACGGTAGCGCCACAGGTAGGGCAGCAGCTTGCGCAGCGTGGCCGCATCGGTTCGCGGTGCGGCAGGTGTCACGGCATCGGGCGTCGGAACAGGGGTCGAGAGGGATCGCATCGTGGAAGAATCGTGGGGTTGAACCCAGGTGAAGGCGCCCAGTATGAATACAAGCCAGCCGCAGCATGACCCCGCATTGGCGGTCACGCTGCCGAAAGACCTCGATCTGGTGCTGCGCGTGATGCCGATGCCGGCCGATTCGAACAGCAACGGCGACATCTTCGGCGGCTGGATCATGGCCCAGGTCGACCTCGCCGGCTCGGTGCTGCCGGCGCGCGTCGCGAAGGGCCGCGTCGTGACGGTCGCCGTCAACGAGTTCGTGTTCAAGCAGGCGGTGTCGATCGGCGACCTGCTGAGCTTCTATGCCCGGGTCGATCGCATCGGGCGCACCTCGATCACGGTGCACGTCGAGGTCTATGCCGAGCGCAACCCGGCCGACCTGAAGGTCGTGAAGGTCACCGAGGCGAACCTGACCTATGTCGCGATCGACCGCGACGGGCAACCGCGGGTGATTCCGCGCGACTGATGGCGATGCGCCTGATCGATGCGGCGCAGACGGCCGCCCTGCTGCCGTGGCGGCCGCTGGCCGATGCGGTCATGCGCGCGGCGATCGAACGCGATGAAGGCCGGCTGCAGGCGCCGGTGCGCAGCAGCTTCGCGCTGTCGGGCGACGACAGGCTGTTGCTGATGCCGGCCAGCGATGCGCACTACGCGAGCGTCAAGCTGGTGACGGTGAACCATGGCAACCCGGCGCTCGGGCGCGAGCGCGTGCAGGGCGAGGTGCTGCTGATGGCCCGCGCGACCGGCGAGCGGCTTGCGATGTTCGATGGCGTCACCGTGACGGCGCGGCGCACCGCGGCGGTGTCGTTGGCCGCGGCCTTGGCGTTGAAGGTGCCGGCCGGCGAACGCTTGCTGATCGTCGGTGCCGGCGCGCAGGCGCTGGCGCATGGGCTGGCCTTCGATGCGGTGCTGGCGCCGGCGTGGATCGGCGTGGCGGCGCGTTCGCGCATGTCGGCAGACGCGTTGGTCGCGGCGCTCGCGGCGCAGGGGGTGACGGCGCATCCGGTCGACGACATCGGCGCCGAGATCGGCCGTTGCGGGTTGATCGTCACCGCGACGACGAGCCGGTCGGCGGTGATCCCCGATGCGTTGCGCCCCGGCGCACGCGTGTTCGCGGTCGGCGCGTTCACGCCGGCGATGTGCGAGCTGCCGGCGGCGCTGGTGCGGCGGGCCGCGCTGGTGGTCGACGACCTCGACGGGGCGAAGGAAGAGGCGGGCGACCTGATCCAGGCGGGCGTCGATTGGTCGAAGGTGCGGGGGCTGGCGCAGGCCGCGGAGCTTGCCGATGCCGGCGATGCGCCGGTGGTGTTCAAGAGCGTCGGCAGCGCGGCGTGGGATCTTGCCGCGGCGCGGTTTGCGTGGGACCGGCTGAGCGCCTGTTGAACCTCAATCCACGAAGAAGTCCGGCACGAACTCCGTCGTCCCCGGCGTCACGCTGTACTTCTCGAGGTCGGTGACCCCATGCCGCGCCAGCAGCTCGTCATCGATGAAGAAGTTCCCCGTCGTCTGCCGCGCATCGCTGGTCAGCACCAGGTACGCCGCATCGGCCAGGATCTCCGGCGTGCGGCAGCGCGCGATGTCGGCGCCCGGGATCATCTGCAGCGCCGCCGTCGCGATCGCGGTGCGCGGCCACAAGCTGTTGACGCCGATGCCCAGCGGCCGGAACTCGCCCGCGTGCCCCAGCGTGCATTCGCTCATGCCGTACTTGGCCATCGTGTAAGCGACGTGCGGGCTGAACCAGCGCTCGCGCATCGACAGCGGCGGCGACATGTTCAGCACGTGCGGGTTGCGCCCGGCCTGCGCGGCCTTCGCCAGGTGCGGCAGGCAGGCCTGCGTCACCAGGTAGGTGCCGCGCACGTTGACGCCGAACATCAGGTCGAAGCGCTTCATCGGCGTGGCCGTCGTCGGCGTCAGGCTGATCGCGCTCGCGTTGTTGATCAGGATGTCGATGCCACCGAAGCGCGCCACCGCCTGCTCCACCGCCGCCAGCACGCTGGCTTCGTCACGGATGTCGGTCTGCACCGGCAGCGCCTGCCCACCGGCGGCCTCGATCTCGGCGGCGGCCGAATGGATGGTGCCCGGCAGCTTCGGGTTGGCCTCGGTCGTCTTGGCCGCGATCACGATGCGCGCGCCATCGGCTGCGGCGCGCTTCGCGATCGCAAGGCCGATGCCGCGCGACGCGCCGGTGATGAACAAGGTCTTGCCCGCCAAGGTCTGGTGGTTCTGGCTCATGGGGTCTGTCTCCGCGTGGGGGTGGTGGCCGGCAGGCGCGGCGCGAGCTCGGTCGCGATCATGCCGGCCAGTTGTTCGGCCCACAGCGCATACACCGCCGGGCCGGGATGGAAGCCGTCATCGGCCATCAGGATGCTGTCGGACATGCGCTCGTTCTCGAACGGCACCGGCAGCCACCAGCGGTCGGGCCAGCGCTTGATCCAGTCGGCGAGCGCCCGGTTGTAGCGCCGCGCGTCGGCGCCGAGCACCCAGCGCAGCGGGTTCGGCAGCAGCGGGAACGAATGGATGGGCGGCACGCCGCTGTGCACGACCTGGCGCACGCCGGCCCGCCGGATCGCGACGCCGTCGAGTTCGTCGAGCTGGGCCAGCCAGCGCCGCACCGGCACCTGCGAGATGACGTCGTTGACGCCGAGCGCGGTGACCATCACGTCGGCCGGGTGCAACGCCGCGCTCTCCAGCGCGATCAGCGCGTCGCGCGTGGTGTCGCCGGTGTGCGCGACCAGCTGCCACACGACCGCACCGCCCAGCCGCTGCGACAAGGCCTCGCTGAGCCGGCCGGCCAGCGCCTGGCCCTGCGTCGGCGCGCCGACACCGGCCGCCGACGAATCGCCGACGATCAACACGCGCATGCGCACGCGGCCGGTGCCGGCCACGCCCTCGCGCGAGCCTTCGGCCTCGGGCAGGCGCAGCGCGAGACGCCGCACGCGGGCACCCTGCCACAGCAGCAACGGCGACAGCAGCACCTTGGCCGCGGTGAGCATCGACCGGGCCGTCTTCAGCTGAACTGCGAGAAATCGGGCTTGCGCTTCTGGAAGAACGCGCTGAAGGCCTCGCGTGCCTCGGGGCTGGTGAGCCGCTCGGCGAAGATCGCCGCTTCGGCCTGGATGGCCTGCAGCGTGCTCTCGCTGCCGGCGCGGCGCAGCAGCTTCTTCGTGTCGCGCACGGCGCCCGGCGGCAGCGCGTTGAAGCGCTCGGCGATGCGGCGGGCGTGCGGCGCGACCTCGGCGGTCGGCAGCACCGCGTTGGCGATGCCCATCTCGACCGCCTCGGCACCGGTGAACGGCTCGCCGAGCAGGATCTTCTCGGCCGCCTTCACGCGGCCCACCAGCTGCGGCACCACCAGGCTGGACGCGAACTCCGGCACCAGGCCCAGGCTGACGAACGGCATCGCGAGGCGCGCCTCGTCGGCCACGTAGACCAGGTCGCAGTGCAGCAGCATCGTGGTGCCGATGCCGATCGCGGCGCCGGTGACGGCGGCCACCACCGGCTTCTCGCAGCCGTTCAGCGCCTGCATGAACTGGAACACCGGCGAGTCCTGGCCGCTCGGCGGGCGCTTCATGAAGTCTTCGAGGTCGTTGCCCGAGGTGAAGATGCCGGGCTGGCCGGTGATCAGCACCGCGCGCACCGCGCCGTCGGCCTGCGCGGCCTTCAGGCCGTCGGCCATCGCCTGGTACATGTCGATGGTGATCGCGTTCTTCTTCTCGGGGCGCGCGATCTCGATCGTGAATACGCCGTTCAGCACGGCGGTCTTGATGCTCATGTCGTCTCCTTCATCGTGTGCAGTGAGGCAGGGCCGAAGCCTTGCAGCAAGGCCGTCATGCGCGGCCAGAGTGTCGCCTGGAACTGCTCGCGGAACAGCCCGAAATGCCCGATGCGCTTCGCTTGCACGTCGGCCGGCGCGATGCGCTCGATGCGGCGCGGCGCGTTCGGGTAGCAGTCGACCAGCACACGGGTGCCGCGCTCGGTCATCAGTTCGTCGTCGGTGATCGACAGCGCGACCAGCGGGAAGCGCGCCGCCTCGAACTGCTCGCGCACCGCCGTGCCCTCGGCCCCGACGTGGTAGCGCGGGTGCAGGCACCAGCGCCGCCATTGCAGCATCACGCCCTTCGGCAGGTCGCCGACCTTGCGCAGCCGCTTGCCGGGGAAGTAGCCGAACAGCGCGGTCGCGACCGGTACCAGCAGGTACCAGAAGTACAGGACCGTGCGGCGCAGCGGCGGCGCGTTGTCGCGCCAGTAGCCGCTGCCGGCCGCCACCGAGATCAGGCCGTCGACCTGCGCGTGGTTGCGCAGCAGGCCGGGCAGCTGCGCACCCAGGCTGTGGCCGACGAGGTAGAGCGGCACACCGGGCGCGGCCTCGCGCAGCGCGTCGATCGCGCTGTCGTAGTCGCGGGCCCAGCTGAACAGGTCGGCCTTCAGGCCGCGCAGCGACGGCGTCATGCGCGACTCGCCCATGCCGCGGTAGTCGAAGGTCGCGATCGCGTAGCCCTGCCCGGCCAGCCATTGCGCGAACGGCTGGTAGTAGTCCTGCCGCACGCCCATCGC
Organism: Rhizobacter sp. P5_C2; assembly: GCF_054049715.1. Classification (NCBI taxonomy): domain Bacteria; kingdom Pseudomonadati; phylum Pseudomonadota; class Betaproteobacteria; order Burkholderiales; family Sphaerotilaceae; genus Rhizobacter; species Rhizobacter sp. P5_C2. The sequence continues at coordinate 17,696 of NZ_JBFULV010000021.1, forward strand.
GCCGCCGATCAGCACCGCGGCTTTCGCGGTGCCGGTCGACGGGTACAGGCGCAGCGACAGGCGGCTGCCGTCGTCGGCCGTGAGTTGCCTCGTCTCCATGCTCACCTCCTGGCGGTGAAAACAAAGCCCGCTCTGCGGCGGGCTTGTCCGAGAGAGATCAGACGCGTTCGAAGATGCCGGCGGCGCCCTGACCCGTTCCCACGCACATCGTCACCATCCCGTACTTCAGGTTGTGGCGACGCAGCGCGTGGATCACCGTCGCGGCACGGATCGCACCGGTGGCGCCCAGCGGATGGCCCAGCGCGATCGCGCCGCCCATCGGGTTCACCTTGGCCGGGTCGAGCCCGACGCTGTTGATCACCGCCAGCGACTGCGCGGCGAACGCCTCGTTCAGCTCGATCCAGTCCATGTCCTTCAGGCTCAGGCCGGCGTAGCGCAGCGCGGCCGGGATCGCCTCGATCGGGCCGATCCCCATGATCTCCGGCGGCACGCCGCGCGCGGCGAAGCTGACGAAGCGGGCCAGCGGCTTCAGGTCGTACTGCTTGACGGCCTTCTCGCTCGCGAGGATCAGCGCACCCGCGCCATCACTCGTCTGCGAACTGTTGCCGGCCGTCACGCTGCCCTTGGCGGCGAACACCGCCTTCAGCTTGGCCAGGCCTTCCGGCGAGGTGTCGGCGCGCGGGCCTTCGTCGAGGCTCACGGTGCGGGTCTTCACGCCCTGTTCGCCGGTCAGCAGGTTCGGGAAGCGCTCGACGATCTCGATCGGCGTGATCTCGTCGGTGAACTCGCCCGCCTTCTGCGCCTTCAGCGCGCGCATGTGCGATTCGTACGCGAACGCGTCCTGCGCCTCGCGGCTGACCTTCCATTGCGCGGCGACCCGTTCGGCCGTCAGGCCCATGCCGTACGCAATGCCGACGTTCTCGTCCTTGGCGAACACCTGCGGGTTGAACGACGGCTTGTTGCCGCCCATCGGCACCAGGCTCATCGACTCGGCACCGCCGGCGATCAGCACATCGGCCTCGCCGACGCGGATGCGGTCGGCCGCCATCTGGATCGCGGTGACGCCCGACGCGCAGAAGCGGTTCACCGTCACGCCGCCCACCGGGTGCGCAAAGGCCAGCGCGACCGCGATGCGGGCCATGTTCATGCCCTGCTCGCCCTCGGGGAACGAGCAGCCGATGATGGCGTCCTCGATGGCCTTCGGGTCCAGCGTCGGCACCTGGGCCATCGCGCTGCGGATCGCGGTGACCAGCAGGTCGTCCGGGCGGGTGTTCTTGAAGTAGCCCCGGCCGGAGCGGCCGATCGGGGTGCGGGTGGCGGCGACGATGTACGCGTCTTGCACTTGCTTGCTCATGTTCTTTGCTCCGTTCAGTTGCCGTCAATTACGAACAGGCTTGCCGGTCTGCAGCATGCCCATGATGCGTTCCTGGCTCTTCGGATGTTCCAGCAGCCCGCAGAAGTGCTTGCGCTCCAGCGCCATCAGGTACTCCTCGCTGACCAGCGAGCCGGCATCGACATCGCCGCCGCACACCACGTCGGCGATCAGCGCCGAGATGTGGAAGTCGTGCGCGCTGATGAAGCCACCGTCGCGCATGTTGACGAGCTGCGCCTTGATGGTCGCGATGGCGTTGCGGCCGGCCACCGGGAACAGCGTCTTCGCCGGTGCGCGGTAGCCGCTCTCGAACATCGCCTTGGCCTGCTGGATCGCGACGAACAGCAGCTCGTCCTTGTTCGGAACGATCACGTCGCTCCACAACAGGTAGCCGAGCTTGCGGCTCTCGATCGCGCTGGTGCCGACCTTGGCCATCGCGGCGTTCGTGAAGCCGTCGGTCAGGAACTTCAGGATGTCGGCGTTCGCGTTCGCGGCGCTCGCCATCTCGGCCGCGCGGCGCGCGATGTACGCGAGACCACCGCCGCCCGGGATCAGGCCGACGCCCACTTCCACCAGGCCCATGTAGCTTTCCATTGCCGCGACGCGCTTGGCGGAATACACCGACAGCTCGCAGCCACCGCCCAGCGCGATGCCGCGGATCGCCGAGACAACGGGCACTTGCGCGTAGCGGATGCGCAGCATCGCGTCCTGCAGCTTCTTCTCTTCGGGCGCGATGCCCTTGGCGCCGCTCTTCATGAACACCGGCATCAGCGCCTCGAGGTTGGCACCGGCCGAGAACACGTCATCGGGCGACCAGATCACCAGGCCCTTGTACTTGGCCTCGGCGATCTCCACCGCCTTCAGCAGGCCTTCGGTGACGGTCGGGCTGATCAGGTGCAGCTTCGCGGTGATGCTGGCGATCAGCACCTCGCCGTCGAGCGACCAGACGCGCACTTCGTCGTTCTTGAACTCCTGCGTGCCGGCCTTCAGCGGATCGGTCGCACCCGAGCCAAGCACCGCCTCGGGGAAGTGCTGGCGCGCATACACCGGCAGCGTGCTGCCCGGGATGTACTTGTTCAGCGCCGCGCTCCACGAGCCTTCGGCGGTGTGAACACCGTCGCGGCCGTCGAACACCCAGGCGGGCAGCGGCGCCTTGCTCAGTGCCTTGCCGGCGTCGATGTCGGCCTTGACCCACTCGGCGACCTGCTTCCAGCCGGCGGTCTGCCACAGCTCGAACGGGCCTTGCTGCATGCCGAAGCCCCAGCGCATCGCGAAGTCGACCTCGCGCGCCGAATCGGCGATGTCGGCCAGGTGCACCGCGACGTAGTGGAAGCTGTCGCGCAGGATCGCCCACAGGAACTGCGCCTGCGGGTTGGTCGATTCGCGCAGCAGCTTCAGGCGCTCCGGCGCGGCCTTCTTCAGCATGCGCGCGACGATCTCGTCGGCCTTGCCGCCTGCCGGAACATAGTCGGCCTTGGCGGGGTCGAGCCGCAGGATGTCCTTGCCGACCTTCTTGTAGAAGCCGGCACCGCTCTTCTGGCCCAGCGCGCCCTGCTCGATCAGCTTGGCCAGCACCGGCGGCGTCGCGTAGCTGGGGAAGAATGGGTCGTCGGCCAGGTTGTCCTGCAGCGTCTTGACGACGTGCGCCATCGTGTCGAGGCCGACCACGTCCGCGGTGCGGAAGGTGCCCGAGCTCGCACGGCCCATCTTCTTGCCGGTCAGGTCGTCGACGACGTCGTACGTCAGGCCGAAGTTCTCGGCTTCCTTGATCGTCGCCAGCATGCCGGCGATGCCGACGCGGTTGGCGATGAAGTTCGGCGTGTCCTTTGCGCGCACGACGCCCTTGCCGACCGCGGTGGTCACGAAGGTCTCGAGCTGGTCGAGGATCTCCGGACGCGTCGTCGGGGTCGGGATCAGCTCGACGAGGTACATGTACCGCGGCGGGTTGAAGAAGTGGATGCCGCAGAAGCGCGGCTTGATCTCTTCGGGCAGCACCTCGGACAGCTTGGTGATCGACAGGCCCGAGGTGTTGCTCGCGATGATCGCGTGGGGCGCGATGAAGGGCGCGATCTTCTTGTACAGGTCGAGCTTCCAGTCCATGCGCTCGGCGATGGCCTCGATGATCAGGTCGCAGTCTTTCAGCAGCTCGCTGTGCTCTTCGTAGTTGGCCTGCTGGATCAGCGCGGCGTCTTCCGGAATGCCGAGCGGCGACGGCTTCAGCTTCTTCAGGCCCTCGACGGCCTTCGTGACGATGCCGTTTTTCGGACCTTCCTTGGCCGGCAGGTCGAACAGCACGACCGGCACCTTGACGTTGACCAGGTGAGCGGCGATCTGCGCGCCCATCACGCCGGCGCCGAGGACGGCGACCTTGCGGACGTTGAAGCGACTCATGTTTCTTCTCCTTTGACTTTGATTTACTCGACCCGGATCCAGGTCTGGGTGCGCCCGAACAGCGGCGCGCCGACATAGCCTCGAACTTCCAACTTCTTGCCGCCCTCGACCGGCTTCAGGCGCAGCTTGTAGGTCTTGCCGTTGGCCGGGTCGAGGATGGTGCCCCCGTCCCACAGGCCGTCGGTGTCGGCGCTCTTCTTCGCGCCGCGGATGATGGACAGGCCGACCAGCGGCTGGCCCTTGCGGTCGTCGCTGCATTCGTCGCAGACCGCGTCCTGCTTCGCGTCGGGGTCGAGCAGCTTCTCGAGCTTGCCGCTGATCACGCCGTCGGTGTCGACGATGCGCACCAGCGAGCGCTCTTTCTTCGTGCTGTCGTCGATCGTCTTCCACAGGCCCGCGGGCGTGCTCTGCGCGTAGGCGCTCGACAGGGTCAGCGTGGCGGCCAGCGCCAGCAGCAGTCTCTTCATCGCGTTGTCTCTCCTGATTGTTTTTGATTCGATGGCGGTGGAACGCGAGGCCTCAGAACAGCGCCTCGTCCATTTCCATCAGCGGCTTCAGGCCCGAGCGCGCCGTGCGGATCAACGACGCGGTCTCGGGCAGCAGCTTCGCGAAGTAGAAGCGCGCGGTCGCGATCTTGGCCTTGTAGAACGGATCGCCGCCGTCGAGCTTCTCAAGCGCGACCTTCGCCATGCGGGCCCAGAAGTACGCGAACACCAGGTGGCCGGCCACGCGCAGGTAGTCGACTGCCGCGGCGCCCACTTCGTCGGCGTTGCCGAAGGCCTTCATGCCCAGCTCGGTGGTCAGCTTCGTGACCTTGTCGCCCAGCTCGGCCAGCGGGTTCACGAACTCCTGCATCGCCTCGTTCGTGCCCTCTTCCTCGACGAACTCCTGCACCAGCTTGCCGAACTTCTTCAGCTTGGCACCGTTGTCGGAGAGGATCTTGCGGCCCAGCAGGTCCAGCGACTGGATCGTGTTGGTGCCCTCGTAGATCATGTTGATGCGGGCATCGCGCACGTACTGCTCCATGCCCCATTCCTTGATGTAGCCATGGCCGCCGAACACCTGCATGCAATGCGAGGTCGCGATCCAGCCGTTGTCGGTGATGAAGGCCTTGATGATCGGCGTGATCAGCGCGACCAGGTCGCCGCAATCCTTGCGCACGTCCTCGTCGTCGGACGACAGCTCCTTGTCGAGCTGCAGCGTGGTCCACATCGCGAGCGCCCGGCCGCCTTCGGCATAGGCGCGGGCGGTCAGCAGCATCTTGCGCACGTCGGGGTGCACGATGATCGCGTCGGCCGGCTTGTCCGGGTTCTTCGGGCCCGACAGCGCGCGCATCTGGATGCGGTCCTTCGCGTACGCCACGGCGTTCTGGTAGGCCACTTCGGTCAGGCCCAGCGACTGCATGCCGACACCCAGGCGGGCCGCGTTCATCATCACGAACATCGCGGCGAGGCCCTTGTTGGGCTGCCCGACCAGCGTGCCGACGGCCCCTTCGAGCACCATCTGCGCGGTCGCATTGCCATGGATGCCCATCTTGTGCTCGAGGCCGCCGCACCAGATGCCGTTGCGCGAACCGATCGAGCCGTCGGCATTGACGTTGAACTTCGGCACCGCGAACAGCGAGATGCCCTTCGAGCCGGCCGGCGCGTCCGGCAGGCGCGCCAGCACCAGGTGGATGATGTTCTCGGCCAGGTCGTGCTCGCCGGCCGAGATGAAGATCTTGTTGCCGGTCAGCTTGTAGGTGCCGTCGGCCTGGGGCTCGGCTTTCGTGCGCAGCAGGCCGAGGTCGGTGCCGCAGTGCGGCTCGGTCAGGCACATCGTGCCGGTCCACACGCCGCTGGTCAGCTTCGGCAGGTACAACGCCTTCTGCGCGTCGGTGCCGTGCGCATGCAGCGCCTCGTAGGCGCCGTGCGACAGGCCGGGGTACATGGTCCAGGCCTGGTTGGCCGAGTTCAGCATCTCGTAGAAGCACTGGTTCACGACGTGCGGCAGGCCCTGGCCGCCGAAGGCCGGGTCGCAGCTCAGCGCCGGCCAGCCGCCTTCGACGTACTGTGCGTAGGCTTCCTTGAAGCCCTTCGGCGCGGTGACCTCGTGCGTGCTCTTGTCGAGCGTGCAGCCTTCTTCGTCGCCGCTCTGGTTCAGCGGGAACACCACCTGCGATGCGAACTTGCCGCCCTCTTCGAGCACGGCGTTGATCGTGTCGAGGTCGATGTCGGCATGCGCCGGCAAGGCCTTCAGTTCGTCGACCACGTTCAGCACTTCGCTCATCAGGAACTGCATGTCACGCAACGGAGGGGTGTACTGAGCCATCGGAAAAACTCCTGGGAAAGAAGTGAAAAGTCGAAAAATCGGGGTTCAGCGGCGCGCAGCGCGCACCAGCTTGTCGGGGGCGGCGGCCGTATCGACCGCGTAGTAGCTGACGACGCGCTCGAAGGCATGGCGGGCGCGGTCGAGCGCGCCGGGGATGCGCAGGAAGCGGGCGTCGTGGTGCAGCGCGAGGATCAGGCCGTGGATCTCGAACAGCATCTGCAGCGGGTCGGTGTCGGTGCGCAGCTGGCCTTCGTCGATCGCGATGCGGATCGCCTTCTCCAGCGCGGTGTGCCAGGCCTGCACCATGGTCGCGAGCGCATCGCGCACGGGGCCCGGCCGGTCGTCGAACTCGACCGCACCGCTGATGTAGATGCAACCCGAATCCAGCTCGATCGACACCCGCTTGACCCAACGCTCGAACAGCGCACGCAAGCGGGGCAAACCCCTGGCCTCGCGCACGGCAGGGAAAAACACTTCTTCCTCGAACTTGGCGTGATACTCGCGGATCACGGAGATCTGCAGTTCCTCGCGGGAACCGAAGTGCGCGAAGACGCCGGACTTGCTCATCTGCGTGACCTCGGCCAGCGCCCCGATCGACAGGCCTTCCAGCCCCATCGAAGACGCCAGGCCGAGCGCGGCTTCGAGAATCGTCGCCCGCGTCTGCTGGCCCTTCTGCAGGGTCTTCGAGACATCGCGGGACGCGCGACCGGTGACGGGCGCTGCAGTGTTCACGGGTGTATCGGTTGTGTCGCTCACGGGTGCATCCACAAAATCGAACGGTCGTTCTATTTTGCAGGTTCCGCGCAGATCACGCGCTGCTATTTCGAGCAAGCCGTCTGTTTCTGTAGGGTTTAGTGCCTAGAAAGCGACGGCACTGCCGGCCGCCAAGGGTTAACCCGGGCCACGGGTTATCGCCTCTTCCGGTGATCCGCGTGTGACAACGTGCGCTTGTGGCGCCAACGCACTGCAGTATTCGCGCCACGGTTGAGCGAAATGCAGTGAATGGATTACGCTCCGAGGAAGGAGATCATCCGTGGAAGTGCTCCAGCTCGATGTGTCCGGCCGGCCCCAGTCGTGGATTTCAGCGAAGGAGGCAGCCATCATCTACGCCAGCGACGGTGTCGCGTGGACGCTCGGTGATGCGTTCTATGTGCTGCGTGGCGGCATGCAGCGGCGCACGGGCCTGCAATCGCGCATCGAGGTGCACCCGATCATCGCGGTGCGCGGGGCGATCCCGAGCCGGGCCTGGCGCCAGACGCCGGCGCTGTCGAACCCCAAGCTCTTCGCGCGCGACCGGCAGGTGTGCGCCTACTGCGCCGGGCGTTTCCACATGGACGACCTGACCCGCGAGCACATCATCCCGACCTCGCGCGGCGGGGTCGACAGCTGGATGAACTGCATCACCGCCTGCCGGGCCTGCAACGGCCACAAGGGCAACCGGATGCCGGAAGAAGCGCACATGTCGCTGATGTACCTGCCCTACGTGCCGAGCCTGCACGAGGACATGATCCTGCGCGGCCGGCGCATACTCGCGGACCAGATGGAGTTCCTGCTGGCGAGCGTGCCCCGGCACAGCCGCCTGCGGATCTGACTTCCGCTTTCTTTACATCGCCGCCGCGGAACTCACCGCACGGCCGACTCGTCCATGCAGATGAGTAACGAGGAGTGACCCCATGAACAAGCTTTTGATCGCCGTGGCCGTTGCCGCCACCTTGAGTGCCTGCGCCACCAGCAGCCCCGATGTCGTGTCGCGCAATGAAGCGCAGCGCCTGTCGCAAATTCAAGACGCCACCGTGCTGTCGGTGCGGTCGGTCGTGATTGACGGCTCGCAATCCGGCGCCGGTGCGGTGACCGGCGGCGTGGTCGGCGGCATCGCCGGTGCGTCGGTCGGCGGGCACCGCGAAGCGGTGGCCGTCGGCGTGCTGGCCGCGGTGGCCGGCGCGGTGGTCGGCAACGCGATCGAGCGTGCCGGCACCCGCGAAGAAGCGCTCGAGATCCTGGTGCAGCTGCGCAACGGCGAACGCCGCTCGATCGTGCAGGCCAAGGGCAAGGAGACGCTGACACCGGGCGAACCGGTGATCCTGGTGTCGACGAACGGCAAGACGCGCGTGATGCGCGCCCCGGCCGTCACGCAGCCGGCACCGGTGCCGGCCGCCCCGTCAACGCAAGGCTGATGCGCTGAACCGGCTCATCCGCCGCGCAGGCGGGTGAGCAAGCCGGCGGTCGAACCGTCGAGCCCCGTGGTGTCGCCCGAGGCGAGCCGCGGCAGCAGTTCGTTGCACAGCGCCTTGCCGAGCTCGACCCCCCACTGGTCGAAGCTGTTGATGCGCCACAGCGCACCGCTGACGAACACCCGGTGCTCGAACAGCGCGATCAGCGCGCCGAGGCTGCGCGGCGTCAGTTCGTCGAGCAGCAGCGTCGTGCTGGGCCGGTTGCCGGGGAAGGTGCGGTGCTTCGCGAGCGTCAGCGCATCGAGCGTGGCCGAGGCCGTCGGCGCCTTCTCCTTCATTGCCTGCTCGGTCGTCTTGCCCACCATCAGCGCCTGCGCCTGCGCGAGGCCGTTGGCCAGCAGCTTGGTGTGCAGGTCGCTCAGCGAATGCGTCGGCCGCTTGACGAGCAGGAACTCGACCGGGATCACGTCGGTGCCCTGGTGCAGCATCTGGAAGTAGGCGTGCTGGCCGTTCGTGCCGGGCTCGCCCCACACGACCGGGCTGGTGCCGAACGGCAGCGCTTCACCGTCGATGTCGACGCGCTTGCCGTTGCTCTCCATCTCGAGCTGCTGCAGGTAGGCCGGCAGCCGCTTCAGGCCCTGGTGGTACGGCGCCATGCTGCGGCTGGTGAAGCGGTGGAAGTTGCGGTACCAGACGTCGATCAGGCCTTGCAGCACCGGGAGGTTCTTCTCGAGCGGCGCCTGCGCGAAATGAACGTCCATCGCGTGCGCGCCGGCCAGCAGGCCGCGGAAGTTGTCGGCGCCGATCGCCAGCGCGATCGGCAGACCGATCGCCGACCACAGCGAGTAGCGCCCGCCCACCCAGTCCCAGAAGCCGAAGGTGGTGGTGATGCCGAACTCGGCCGCGGCCTTCACGTTGGTGGTGGTCGCGACGAAGTGCTGGTGGATCTCTTCGCCGCCCTGCGCCAGGAACCAGGCCTTCGCGGCATGCGCGTTGGCCATCGTCTCTTGCGTCGTGAAGGTCTTGCTCGCGATGATGAAGAGCGTTTCCTGCGGCTTCAGCCGGCGCAGCACCGGCGCGATGTCGTGGCCGTCGACGTTCGACACGAAGTGGAACGTGAGGCCCGGGTGCACGAAGGTGTCGAGCGCCGGCACCACCATCTGCGGGCCCAGGTCGGAGCCGCCGATGCCGATGTTGACGACATGCCGGATGCCGCTGGCCGCGGTGTCGCGCACCGTCTCGGCGTAGCCGAGCATCGCGTCGAGCACCGTGTGCACCTCGCGGCCGAACGGCGATGCGCCTTCGGGTGCGCGCAAGGCCACGTGCTGCACCGCCCGACCTTCGGTGACGTTGACCGGGTCGCCGCGCAGCATCGCATCGCGCTGCGACTCGATGCCGCATTCGCGCGCCAGGTCGACGAGGAACTTCAGCGTCGCGGTGTCGACGCGGTTCTTCGACAGGTCGGCGAAGATCTCCGGCGCCTCGACGCTCAGCGACGCGAAGCGGTCCGCGTCGCGCGCGAATGCCTCGCGGATGTCGAAGTCTCGGCCGTGCGCCTCGAAGTGCCCGGCCAGCGCGGCCCAGGCCGAGGTGCGGTCGCAGCGCGGGAAGCCGCTCACTTCAGGCCCTCGATCAGCTTGTCGAGCTTGCCGGCGTCAACCGCAAAGGCGCGGATGCCTTCGGCCAGCTTCTCGGTGGCCATCGCGTCGTCGTTCAGCGCGAAGCGGAAGCTCTGCTCGTTGAAGGTCGCCGCATGCAGGCTCGCGCCCTTCGCGTTGGCCGGGTCGAGCTGGCGGGTGATCGGCGCTTCGCTCGCCTGCATCTGCGCGAGCAGCTCGGGGCTGATCGTCAGCAGGTCGCAGCCCGCGAGCGCGGTGATCTGGCCGACGTTGCGGAAGCTCGCGCCCATCACCTCGGTGGCAATGCCGAACTTCTTGAAGTAGTTGTAGATCTGGGCCACCGACTTGACGCCCGGGTCGTTGACGCCGGCGTTCGCCGCCTCGTCCCACTGGCTGCCGGCCGATTTCTTGTACCAGTCGTAGATGCGACCGACGAAGGGCGAGATCAGCTTGACGCCGGCATCGCCGCAGGCCACCGCCTGGCAGAACGAGAACAGCAGCGTCAGGTTGCAGTTGATGCCGTCGCGCTGCAGGATGCGCGCCGCCTGGATGCCTTCCCAGGTGGACGCGAGCTTGATCAGCACCCGCTCGCGGCCGATGCCCGCGGCTTCGTACAGCTCGATGATGCGGCGCGCCCGCGCGACGCTGCAGGCGGTGTCGAAGCTCAGCCGCGCATCGACCTCGGTCGACACCCGGCCCGGCACCACCTTCAGGATCTCCTGGCCGAAGCGCACCAGCACCTGGTCGACGATGCCCTCGAGCGGCAGGCTCTTGTGCCGGGCCACCGTCTCGCTGAGCAGCGGCGCGTAGTCGGCGTGCTGCACCGCCTTCAGGATCAGCGACGGGTTGGTCGTCGCATCCTTCGGCGCGAACTGCGCCAGTTGCTTGAAGTTGCCCGTGTCGGCGACAACGGCGGTGTACTGCTTGAGCTGGTCGATTTGATTCATGGCAAGACGCTGTTGAGCACAGGAAGGAAATTAGAACCCGGCTGGCGTGACACGCGCGCACGCCGACGACGGTTTGTTTTCAGAACGTAACCCGAAGTTCCACCGGCCGCATGATGCACCTTCAGGCGCCCCTCGTGCGGGGCGGGTTTCGTTGACGCTGCTCGGAAACTTGGGCATCATCCCGGTGAAACTAAATTACATCGTCGACCGCCTGCGTCGACTTCACCACTGAGGCAAGGCATGTCTTTCGATCTCGTTTTCTTCGGCGGCACGGGCGACCTGACGTGGCGCAAGCTGATGCCGGCCCTGTTCCAGGCCTTCCGCCACGGCAAGCTGCCGGCCGGTGGCCGCATCCTGGCGGTGGCCCGCGACGAGCAGAGCGACGACAAGTACCGCGCCTGGCTGAAGGAGCGCTTTCAAGAGGTCGAAGGTGCCAAGCGCCCGACCGATGAAGAGTTCGCCCGTTTCGCCGACATGCTGCATTACCGCCGCATGGACCTCTCGCAGCCCGAGCACTACGCCGGGCTCAAGAAGTGGATCGAGGAGCGCAATGCCGACACGGCGGTGCTGTACCTCGCCACCAGCCCGCATCTCTTTCCGCAGATCTGCGAGCAGCTCGGCGTCGCCGGGCTGAACACGCCGCGCATCCGCGTCGTGCTTGAAAAGCCGTTGGGCCACGACCTGCAGAGCGCGCAGGAGATCAACCGCGTGGTGCGCTCGGTGTTCAGCGAGACGCAGGCCTTCCGGATCGACCACTACCTCGGCAAGCCGTCGGTGCAGAACCTGATGGCGCTGCGCTTCGGCAATGCGCTGTTCGAGCCGCTGTGGCGCCGCGAGAGCATCGCCAACATCCAGATCACGCTGGCCGAGGCGATCGGCGTCGGCACGCGTGGCGATTTCTACGACCGCACCGGCGCGCTGCGCGACATGGTGCAGAACCACGCACTGCAGCTGCTGACGATGATCGCGATGGAGCCGCCGTCGCGCAACGATGCCGATGCGATCCGCGACGAGAAGCTGAAGGTGCTGCGCTCGCTGAAGCCGTTCACCGAAGAGAGCGTCGGCCGCGACGTGGTGCGCGGCCAGTACCGCGCCGGCACGGCCGGCGGGCAGCCGGTGGTCGGCTACCTGCAGGAGATCAAGGTGCCCGCGGGCAGCCAGTGCGAGACCTTCGTCGCGCTGCGCACCGAGGTGCAGAACTGGCGCTGGGCCGGCGTGCCCTTCTACCTGCGCACCGGCAAGCGGCTGGCCGCGCGCGACGCACAGATCGTCGTCAATTTCCGCCCGACACCGCACAGCATCTTCCCGGGCCACAACCAGCCGAACAAGCTGGTGATCAACCTGCAGCCGGAAGACGGCCTCGAGCTGCACCTGCTGGCCGCCAAGGGGGCCGGGCAGCAGGAGCAACTGGCGCCGGTGTCGCTGGACCTCGACTTCGACAAGGCCTTCGCCGAGAACCGCGTGGGCGCCTACGAGCGGCTGCTGCTCGACGCGATCGCCGGCCGGCTGAACCTGTTCGTGCGCAGCGACGAGCAGGAGCAGGCCTGGCGCTGGGTCGAGCCGATCCTCGACGCCTGGGGCAAGGACAGCACCGGCCCGCGCCCCTATGCGGCGGGCACCTGGGGCCCGGCGGCCGCGAGCGCGCTGGTCGCACGCGACGGCTTCGCGTGGTCCGAAGAACAGTAATCGGAACACTTCATGCTGGACCGCATCCGCGCCTCGATTCCGGCGCTTCCCCCTGCGGAACAGCGCGTGGCGAAGCTGGTGCTGGCCGACGCCCGCAGCTTCGCGAGCCTGCCGGTCACTGAGCTGGCCGACCGGGCGCACGTCAGCAAGCCGACGGTGGTGCGCTTCTGCCGCAGCGTCGGCTACGACGGGCTGGCCGACTTCAAGCGCAAGCTGGCCGGCAGCGTCAACGAAGGCGTGCCTTTCGTGCACCGTGCGGTCGACGAAGACGACAAGCCGGGCGACATCGTCGTCAAGGTGATCGACAACGCGGTCAGCGCGCTGCTGAAGTACCGCAACGACGCTGCCAGCCTGGCGTTCGATCGCGCGATCACGGTGCTGACCGAGGCCGGCCGCGGTGGGCGGCGCATCGAGTTCTATGGTGTCGGCAATTCGGGCATCGTCGCGCAGGACGCCCAGCACAAGTTCTTCCGGCTGGGCGTCAATGCGCTGGCCATCAGCGACGGCCATGTGCAGGTGATGAGCGCGACGATGCTGCAGCCGGGCGATTGCGTCGTGATCATTTCGAACTCCGGGCGCAGCCGCGACCTGATCGACGTGGCTGACATCGCGCGCAAGAAGGGCGCGACGACGATCGTGATCACCGCGAGCGGCTCGCCGCTGGCGCAGATCGGGCAGTCGGGCAGCAACCAGATCCTGCTGGCGGCCGATCACCCGGAAGACTACGACCGCTACAGCCCGATGGTGTCGCGGCTGCTGCACCTGATCGTGATCGACATCCTGACCACCGGCGTCGCGCTGCGGCTGGGGAGCGAGTTGCGGCCGATGCTGCAGGAGATCAAGCGGAATCTGCGGGCGAAGCGGTACGCGCAGGCTGAGTAGCTTGTCGGGTTCTCAGTGCGGCAAAGGCGCGGGTGGGGAGGCTGTGGCTCGCCGGCCGGGTCGGTCATCGCCCCTTGGGGGGCGATGACTCCCCTCCGCTGACCCGTCCTGATTGGCGCTCCACAGCCTCCCCACCCGCGCCTTTGCGGGCACCGCTGTGCTGTGTTTGGGGGAAAAAGACTGAAGTGACCGACGAGCGTGCCGGCGCTCGCATGCTTGTCGGTCACTTCAATCTTTTCCCCCCAACAAGAGCGGGTGGGTCTGCGCGGCGCGGCGCGCCTAAGAGGCCTTCAGCAACAGCCCATCCACACCATACAGCCGAGCCAGCTCAGCCAGCTTCGCCGGTGCATTGCGCACCGCGAAGCCCTTGCCGAAGGCCGTGGCCAGGCGCTGGCATTCCAGCAGCACCGCCAGCGCCGCCGAATCGAATTGCGCCAGGCCCGAGGCATCCACCGTCACGGTGGGCTCGGACTGGGTCTTCACTTCCTGCTGCAAGGCCTGCGACAGCATGCGCTGCGTGTCGCGGGCCTCGCGCGTCGTCACGGTGTCGGGCAGCAGCAGCATGCGGGCCTCAGCTCTTGCCGGCGGCCGCCGACTTGTTGCGCTCGATCAGCTTGGCGATCAGGCCGTCGATGCCGCCGGCACCGATCTCCTGCGCGAAGCTGTTGCGGTAGTTCTCGACCAGCCACACGCCGAGCACGTTGACGTCATAGATCTTCCATCCGTCGGCCGCCTTCTCGAGGCGGTAGTCGAGCTGGATCGGATCGCCCTTGCCGCGGATCTCGGTGCGAACGATCACCTCGGTGTCTGCAGGCGTCGAGCGCATCGGCTTCAGCTGCACGGTCTGGTCACGCACCTGCGCCAGCGCACCGGAATACGTGCGCACCAGCAGCGTCTTGAACTCATCCTGCAGCTTCTTCTGCTGCTCGGGCGTGGCCTGGCGCCAGTAGCGGCCGACCGCCGAAGCCGTCATGCGCTGGAAGTTGACGTGCGGCATCACCTTGGCTTCGACCAGCGCCGAGACCTGCTTCACGTCACCGGCCTGGATCGACTTGTCGGCCTTGGCGGCGTCGAGCACCTCGGACGACACCTGCTTGACGAGCTGGTCCGGCGCCTGCTGCGCGAAGGCGGTGGCACTGGCGACCGCGAGCGTCGCGGCGGAGATCCATCTGACGATTTGTTGGCTGAGCATCTGTGGTTCCTTTCTGGGAAGAGCCTCGCAGCTCGGTGCGGGCACGGTAACCGGAGTTCGCGGCGTCTGCGCCGCGGCCCGACATGACCTCAACGGCAGCGGGTGTCTGCCGGTTGGCCGCCGGATCGTTTCCGGGAGGTGAAGTTCATGGCTTGGGTCCGGACGCGGGTGCCGCCGGCGCGGTTGCGGATGCCGGTGCCGAGGCGGCTGCCGGCGCGGCCGCAGCCGCGTTGGGCGGCGTCTCATCCTGGTCGTAACGCTCGTCCTTCGATTCCGGCACCTCGCCGTCGTAGACCAGGCTGCGCCGGCGCTGCAGGTAGGCGTCGCGGATGAAGGTGTACTTGTCGAGCGCGATGTCGTCGAGCATACCGGTCGCGCCGAGCAGCGCGGCGCGCTCGTTGACGAAACCGACGCCGACCACCGCATAGCGCGCCAGGCTGTCGTTGAAGGCCAGCGCCGGCGACACCGAGCGGTCGATCGGCAGCGCGAACGAATCGCGCAGCGTCGACGGCCCGAAGAACGGCCACACCACGTAGGGGCCCGAGGCAATGCCCCAGCGGCCGAGCGTCTGGCCGAGGTCTTCGTTGTGGCGGTCCAGCCCCATCTCGGTCGCGACGTCGAAGAAACCGCCGAGGCCGAAGATCGTGTTGGTGGTCACGCGCATCACGTCCTGCATGCCGTCGTTGACCTTGCCCTGCAGCACGTTGTTGAAGGCCGACCACAGGTCCGACACGTTGCCGAAGATGTTGCTGATGCCGCGGCGCGTCGGCTGCGGCACGACATCGCGGTAGGTGGTCGCCACCGGCTTCAGCACCGCGGTGTCGAGCGCGTCGTTGAAGTTGTAGACCTTGCGGTTCCAGCTCTCCCACGGGTCGACCCGCTGCACCGGCTTGCCGTCGGGCCCGGGCGCGGTGGTCGCGCAACCGGTGACCAGCGCGAGCCAGGCCAGCGCGAGGCCGGCCAGGACCCGCCGCCACGGCGACTGCAAGGCCCGCAGGTTCACTTCTTCGCTCCGCTGGCGGGCGCCGCCGCGGCGGCAGGCGAGCCTGAGTCGGCCGCCTTGCTGTACAGGAACTGGCTGATCAGGTTCTCGAGCACCACCGCCGACTGCGTCTGGCTGATGACGTCGCCGGCCGCGAGGTTCTTCTCCTCGGCGCCGGCCTCGAGCCCGATGTACTGCTCGCCGAGCAGGCCGGACGTGAGGATCTTGGCCGAGCTGTCCTTCGGGAACGCGAACTTCTTCTGCAGCTGCAGCACGACACGCGCCTGGTAGCTCTTGTCGTCGAAGCCGATCGACTCGACGCGGCCCACGACCACGCCGGCGCTCTTGACGGCCGCGCGCGGCTTGAGCCCGCCGATGTTGTCGAACTTGGTGATCACCTGGTAGGTCTCGTCGAAGTTCAGGCTCAGCAGGTTGCCGGCCTTCAACGCGAGGAACAACACCGCTGCCGCGCCGATCAGCACGAACAGGCCCACCCACACATCGTGACGAGATTTCTGCATCGTCGCCTCTTTCTTCAAATCGAGAACATCATGGCTGTGAGCACGAAATCGAGCCCCAGCGTTGCAAGCGATGCCATCACGACGGTGCGCGTGGTGGCGGCGGAAACGCCTTCAGGCGTCGGCTTGCAGTTGTAGCCCTGCAGCAGCGCGATGAAGGTGACGGTGAAACCGAAGACGATGCTCTTGATCACGCCGTTGCCGACATCGGCCCAGACATCGACGCCGCCCTGCATCTGCGACCAGAACGAGCCTTCGTCGATGCCGATCAGCGGCACCGCGACCAGCCAGCCGCCGAGGATGCCGACCGCGCTGAACACCGCCGCCAGGAACGGCATCGCGATCACGCCGCCCCAGAAGCGCGGTGCCAGCACGCGCTTGATCGGGTCGACCGCCATCATCTCCATCGCGGCGAGCTGCTCGCCGGCCTTCATCAGGCCGATCTCGGCCGTCAGCGAGGTGCCGGCGCGGCCCGCGAACAGCAGCGCGGTGACGACCGGGCCCAGCTCGCGCACCAGCGACAGCGCGACCAGCAGGCCCACCGCCTCGGCCGAGCCGTAGCGCTGCAGCGTGTAGTAGCCCTGCAGCGCGAGCACGAAGCCGACGAACAGGCCCGACACCGTGATGATCGACAGCGAGCGGTTGCCGAGGAAGAAGACCTGGTCGCTGACCAGGCGCGGGCGGGCGAAGCTCGCGCTGCCGAGGCCGCCGAGCTGGAAGAACAGGCGCGCGGCGTCGCCGATGCCGGCGAGCTTGCCGCGCACCGCGAAGCCGATGTCGGCGGGGTTGTACCAGCTCATCGGGCCGCTCCTGCGCTGAAATCTTCCTCGACCGACACGGCCGGGTAGTGAAAGCGCACCGGCCCGTCGGTCTGCGCCTTGACGAACTGCTGCACCAGCGGATCGTCGCTCGCGCGCATCTCGGCCGGCGAGCCCTGGGCCGCGATCTTGCCGTTGGCGACGAACACGATGTGATCGGCGATCAGGAAGGTCTCGGCCACGTCGTGCGACACGACGATGCTGGTGACGCCCAGCGCGTGGTTCAGGTCCTTGATCAGCGTCGCGGCGACGCTCATCGAAATGGGGTCGAGGCCGGCGAACGGCTCGTCGTACATGATCAGGTCGGGGTCGAGCGCGATGGCGCGTGCGAGCGCGACGCGGCGCGCCATGCCGCCCGACACCTGCGACGGCAGCAGGTCGCGCGCACCGCGCAGGCCGACCGCGTTGAGCTTCATCAGCACCAGGTCGCGGATCATCGCCTCGCCGAGGTTGGTGTGCTCGCGCAGCGGGAACGCGACGTTGTCGAACACCGACAGGTCGGTGAACAGCGCGCCGAACTGGAACAGCATGCCCATGCGCCGGCGCATCGCGTGCAGGCCTTGCGCATCGAGGGTGGCGATGTCGACGCCGTCGAACAGCACCTGGCCCTTCATCGGCTGCAGCTGGCGCCCGATCAGGCGCAGCACCGTGGTCTTGCCGCCGCCCGAGGTGCCCATCAGCGCGAGCACCTTGCCGCGCGGCACGCTGAGGTTGACGTTCTCGAGGATCACCCGGTCGCCGTAGCCGCAGGTGACGTCGCGCAGCTCGATCAGAACAGGCGCGGCTGGCACCGCGGTTTGAGGGGTCGACATGGATCGGAACCGGCGGCCCGTTGGGGCGGACGTCTGTAGCGAAGCCGCAATGATAGGGGAAAGCCCGCACCCCTCGGTTTCAGCCCATTGTCCGGTTTCATCGACAGACGGCGACTTCCGCCTGATGCCCGGCGCCCTCCCCGGGGGATGCACCACAGATAATTTGCGCAGAGGAAGGATCCATGGCCACCACACACTCCAACACAAATTACAGCATGCGACACAGCCGGCGCCCGCTCGGCGTGACCTTGATCGAGCTGATGGTCACGCTGGCGGTCATGGCCGTCCTGGTCACCATCGCCGCCCCGTCGTTCAGCCGGTTGATCGCCTCGAACCGGCTGACGAGCCAGACCAACGAATTCATCCTCGCGCTGAACCTGGCGCGCTCCGAGGCCACCCGGCGCGGGCAGCCCGTGACGCTGCTGGCCACGGCCACCGCCACCCCGGTGTTCCAGTCCGGCTGGCAGATATTCACCGATGCCAATGGTGATGCCGCCATGGAGTCGCCGGCGACAGCAGCAGACGGCACGGTGCTCCGCGAAAGCGCGGCCGCACCGGGCAACACCACGATCACGCGCGTGACGATGAGTGGCTCGACGGCCACCACGGCGACCGCGAGCGCGGTGCCCGACCGGATGTACGTGACCTTCAATGCGCTGGGCGGCAAGTATTCCGGCGCCGCGGCTTACTTCAAGGTCTGCGATTCGTCGATCCCCTCGCTGCCGGGCCGCGTCATCCAGGTATCGCTGGTCGGACGGGCGTCCCTCTATCTCAACAACATCTCGTGCCCGTGACAAGGACTCGACGAACATGCAGCTGAATCGCATCCCCCGCAAACGGCGCCAAACGGGCGTCAGCATGATCGAACTGCTGGTCGCGTTCGTGATCTTCTCGTTCGGCATGCTCGGCCTGGCCGGTCTGCAAAGCCGGACACTCGCCTACAACCAGAGTTCCCTCTTCCGCTCACAGGCCACCGCGCTGGCGGACGACATCCTTGACCGCATGCGCGTCGACCGCGACAACGCGCTGGCCCTGCGGTGGAACACCGAGCTCGCCAGCACGTCCTCGACGATCACGCCGCTGACCTTCATCTACCAGACGGACCTGAAGGACTGGAAGGGACAGATCGAAGCCTTGCTGCCGGACGGCAAGGGCCGCATCACCGTGGCTGCCGATCGGTCGGTGACGATCGAGATCGAGTGGCTCGACAACCGCACTGCGGATTCGCCGCGCCAGAGTTTCACCACCGTGAGCCGGCTTTGAAAGGGTTTCCCATGACATTGCAGACTTCCGCGCCGTCGCGGTTGCGCCAGGCCGGCTTCTCGCTGGTCGAAATGATGGTGGCCCTGACGCTGGGCCTCGTGCTGACCGGCGTGATGACCGCCATCTACCTGACGAGCAAGAGCGCCACGCGCCGTGTCGACCAGCTGAGCACGCTGCAGCAGAACGTGCGGCTGGCCTTCCAGCTCCTGTCCACCGACGCGCGCATGGTGGGTTACCAGGGCTGCTTCACGAACCGCACGTCCGGCTTCACGAACTCGTTGGCCGTCGGCCTGGGCACCAACTTCGCCGTCGGCGTCGAGGGCTACAAGTACGGCATCACCGGCTCGGCGATGACGATGAGCAGCAGCAACCCGGCCAATGTCACCACGACGGCCTCGTGGGAGAACAACACCACGGGCACCAGCAACACCATTCCGCTGGATGCGATTTCCGGTGCCGGTGTCGGCCTGACGCCCGGCAGCGACGTGCTCGTGATCCGGACGATCTCCGGCCCGCCGGTCCGCCTGAAGGCCGCGGCCGTGGGTTCGGCGACGACGTTGAGCATCGAGGACGACGGCACGACGGGCAAGTGCCGCGACGGCACGACCACCAAGTTCTCGGGCCTGTGCACCAACAGCTATGCGCTGATCGCCAGCTGCTCGGCGGCCCAGGCATTCCAGGTCTCCACGGCCGCCACCACCCTCGGGATCGCCGGCAGTGGCCTGAGCGCCGGCAACGTCTATCCGCAGGCCTCGTCGGAGGTGTTTCCGCTGCAGACGGTCGTCTACTACGTCAAGCGCTCGGCCAACAACGTCAACAACAACGGCACGTCGCTCTACCGGCGCACCTTCGACGGCGACAAGACAGGCACGGATGACGGCGTCGAGCAGGAGCTGATCGAAGGCGTCGAGAACCTGCAGGTGCGCTTCGGCCTCGACACGACGACCGAACCCGACGGCGTCATCGACGGCAGCTACGTGGCGGCCAGTGCGGTCGGCGACTGGTCCCGCGTGATCGCGGTGCGCATGAGCCTGCTGACCCACGGCCCTGCCGCTGCGGAAGCCGACGTGACCTTGCCTGCCACCGGCAAGGTGGCCGACGTCACCGTCACCTATCCGACCACCGGAACGCGCTTCGACCGCCGCGTGTTCAGCACCACGGTCGCCGTCCGCAACAAGATCACCTACGCGTCGCCATGAAACTCAAGACCCTGAAGGCCGCCCGTCCCCAGCAGGGCGCGATCCTGATCATCATGATGGTGATGCTGGTGCTGATCACGCTGATCACCGTGTCGGGCTTTCGTGCGACGGCCCTGGACGAGCGCATGGCCGGCAACGCGCGCGACCGCAACAAGGCCTTGCAGGCGGCCGAAGCGGCGGTCCGGGCCTGCCTGCTGCAGGTGACCTCGTCGCCGGTCACCTACCCGGCCGCCAAGATCCTGCTGCCTACCGCGCCGCCGACGAAGGCCAACTGGGACACCGATGCGACGTGGACGGCCAGCGGCGTCGACGTGACGATGACCGGCGCCGGCCTGGCGTCCAACCCGCGCTGCCTGGTCGAGAACATCGGCGGCGGCACCAGCTTCAGGGTCACCGCCCGCGCGGTCGGCGGCTCGGACCTCAGCGTCGTGATGCTGCAAGCCACTTATTCGGCGGACTGAGCGCAAGCCCGGTCGCCCCAACGGAGAACGATGATGAAAACCCCCTCCCGTCACTGGATGCAGCCGAAGCGCGTGGTCGCCGCGGTGATCCTGGAAGTGCTGCTGGCGCACGCCGTGTTTCCCGCCTATGCCACGGTGTCGCAAATCCCCGGAATCTATGTCCCACCGCCGTTGCCCAACGTGATGTACACGCTGGACGATTCGGGCTCGATGACATCGGATGCGATCCCGGACTTCGTCCGCTGCACCGCCGGCATGCCCAACAGCTCGTCGCTGACCGACAGCTACAACTGCGGCGCAGGCAACGAGGGTGGCAACGGCTCCCAGCTACCGTCGATGTGGAAGAGCGGTTCGGGCTACCTGTTGACCACTTACTACCGCAGCGACAACGCCATCGCACGGTACATGCGTTCGTCCTCGGGCAATCCGCTGTACTACGACCCGAAGGTCACCTACCTGCCGTGGCCTGACAAGTCGGACGACACCAAGCGCATGGCCAATGCCAACGTCACGGCGGTCAACATCGACGCGTTGGATCCGACGAACACCGGACGCCAGCTCGACCTGACCACCCGGCAGGGCACCGCCGGAGCAGATGACCAGACCAAGAATTTCTGGCCCGCCACCTACTTCGTCTATACCGACGGCGTCGCGAATCCGCTGCCTGCCGCGAACCCGAACACGACCCTCAACATGGCGTCGAAGTTCGTCAAGTACGAAGTGAAGCCCAGCGTCACGGGCTATCCGCGGGCCGCCGCGCGCACCGATTGCAGCGGAGCCGTCGGCGCCACCGGCTGCACGTACGACCAGGAACTGCAGAACTTCGCCAACTGGCTGCAGTACTACCGCAGCCGCATGCTGATGGCCAAGGGCGGCGTGTCGGCGGCCTTCGCACTGCAAGGCACGAACCTGCGCGTCGGCTTCACGACCATCAACCAGAACAAGTCCGATCCGCGCCGGCCGGTGGCCCAGTTCAGCGGCAGCAACCGCAGCGGGTTCTACACCGATCTCTACAAGATCGGCAACAACGGCAGCACGCCGTTGCGCAAAGCGATGGACGACGTCGGCCAGTACTTCCTGGGCACGTCGACCGCGAGCCCGTGGGCCGAAGACACCTCGAAGCTGGCGGGAAGCTCGGACTCGTGCCGCCGTTCCTTCCACATCTTGAGCACCGACGGCTTCTGGAACGGCAACGACGCCAGTTCACCGGCCAACAACAACAATGACGACTTCACGGGGTCGACACCGGTGCCGTACGGCGGCACGGTCGGCTACACCTATACCGACAGCGGTACCGCGGGAACGCTCGCGGGCCGCTTCTCGGTCAGCCCGTTCAACGACAACAACGCGGCCAACGTCAACACGCTCGCGGACGTGGCTGCGTACTACTGGAAGACCGATCTGCAGACCGGCATCGACAACCGGATCTCCGCCTCGACGCGCGACCCTGCCTTCTGGCAACACTTGACCACCTTCACCGTCGGCCTGGGCATCTCCGGGACCGGCAAGGTGCGTCCCAGGACTGCCGCCACCGACACCAATTCGCTCGGGCAGTACATCGTGCCGCTGACAACCTCGTCGGCTTCTGCCTACTACCCGTACCGTGGGCAGACCTGGCTGTCGTCGCAGGGCCTGCGCGACCTGCTGGTCAAGGACAAGGTGGAGATGATCTGGACGCACGCGACCGGCGACTCTGCCCAGACCGGCGATGACCTGATCCACGCCTCGATCAACGGGCACGGCCGTTATTTCTCGGCCACCAACCCGACCGAGCTGTCCACCGGCATCGCTTCGGCGTTGAGCGAAGCTGTCAACCAACCGCAGGCGACCGCCAACCTGGCGACGAGTTCCACCGCCGCGACCGCCGGCACGCTCGTGTTCCAGCCGACCTACAACCCTTATGGCTGGTCGGGCCGCCTCTACGCGTTCCCGTTGGCGAGCAACGGCGTCGTGAACACCGATCCCGCGGCAGCGGTCTGGGAGGTGTCCAAGGCCATGCCAGCACCCGCCAGCCGCAACATCTTCACCTGGAATCCGCTCGTGGTGCCGAAGGCGGCCACGCAATTCGCGTGGAGCTCGCTCAACGCGAACCAGAAGACTGCGCTTGGCGATTCGACCGTTCTGGATTGGGTGCGCGGCAGCAGTGCGAACGAGGCACAGAACGGCGGCTTGCTGCGCGACCGGGTGCGCGACACAGCGACCGGTGGCGTTCTGGGCGATATCGTCGGCGGCAATCCGATCAAGGGACCGGACGCCGGTGGAGGTTACCAGCGCATGAAGGTCGGCACACCCGGCCAGGACAGCTATGCCGCGTTCCGGTCGCCCTCGTCGACCACGCTGGATGCCATGCGATCGACACTGTTCTTCGGCGCCAATGACGGCATGCTTCATGCCGTCAACACCGCGAATGGCGTCGAGCGCTTCGCTTACGTACCCGATTCCGTCTTCAGCGTGCCGCGCACGCAGTACGCGGGTTCCTTGCAGACGGTGCGCAAGCTGAAGGCCATGTCCGATCCGTCATACAACCATCTGTTCACGGTCAATGGCGCACCGCAGCTGGCAGACGCCTATATCGGGAGCTCCGTCCCGTCGTGGAAGACGGTACTGGTGGCCTCCACCGGTGCGGGCGCGCGCTCCGTGTTCGCCATGGACGTCACCAACCCGGTTGTCGGCTCCGGCGGCTTCTCCAGCAGCAACATATTGTGGGAGTTCTCCGGGGACGACAGCACCAACACGAGTGCCGCTGCGATGGGCAGCGTGCTCAACTATCCCCATGTGGCACGGATGCAGGACGGCACCTGGGTCGCCATGTTCGGCAACGGCTACGACAGCGCCAGCGGGCAGGCTACCTTGTTCCTGCTGAATCTGCAGACCGGCGCAGTGGTGTGGCAGCAGCCGGTGGGCACCACCGGTGCCGGCAACGGCCTCAGCCAGCCGAACTTCCTCCTGAACTCGAACCGCGAGGTCGTCGCGATCTATGCTGGCGATCTGAAAGGCAACCTCTGGAAGTTCGACGTGGACAGCGCGGTGCGGGCCGACTGGAAGGTGGCATTCAGCGGCAAGCCCTTGTACGCAGGCAACCAGAATCAACCCATCACCGTCATGCCGGAGATCAGCTTCCCGCCATCGGGTGGCCAGGTCATCTCGTTCGGGACCGGCAAGCTCTATGAAGCCGAAGACACCGCGACCGACGCGACGAACGTGAATCGGAACACCCAGGCGATCTTCGGCATCTGGGACAAGCCGACGGCAACCACCGGGCTGACCGACACGAGCCTGCTGGTCGCACAGACCTTGAACGCCGGTACCGCCACTGGCTTCTCGGGCACCAGTTCAAAGGACATTGACTGGGCGACCAACCGGGGATGGATGCTCACCCTCACGGGTGGTGCGAGCGGTGAACGGGTGAACGTGAATCCCTCGCAGCAAGGCAACGTGCTGTTCGTGGTGGCAAACACACCTTCGGTCCAGCCCTGCAGTTCCGGCGGTAGCGCGCGCATCTTCGCGCTGGATCCGTTCAGTGGCAAAGCCAAGACCGCGTTCGATGCCAATCGCGATGGCTCGATCAACAGTTCCGACAAAAGCAACAACGTGCGTGAAGTCAACGGCGGCATTCTTTCGCTGCCGCGATTCCTCGATAAAGGCAACGACGGCCTCACGCCGGAGTCGTCGTCCGGCGTCGGCGCTACCGGCGCCGAAGCCGGCGGCAAGGAAAAGGACGTGAACGGCTGTAGCGGCGGCAACTCTTCTGCCACCTTGGTGGCCGGAGTCTCCGACACCACAACGGCCAGCGAGAAAGTTCAGTTGTGTGACGGCAAGGGCCGCGTGACCTGGCGCCAGATCCGATGAACCGCCAAATCCACAGAACCGAGACTCCAGGGAACCTGATCATGCACCGCTATCGAACCAGCGCCGCCGGCTTCACCTTGATCGAGTTGATGATCACGGTGGCGATCATCGGCATCCTCTCCGCCATCGCCTACCCGGCCTACACCGAGCAAGTCGCCCGAAGCCGGCGCGCCGATGCCAAGGCGGCGTTGATGGACGCAGCGCATTGGATGGAGCGCCAGTACACGGTGAGCAGCAGCTATGCAGCCGTCACCGATTCGTCGTTGCCGGCGTTGAAGTCGCCGCTGTCGAACTACTACACGCTGTCGCTCGGGACGGCTTCGGCAGCCTCGGCCCCGACCGCCTCCGCCTACTGGCTGCGGGTGGTGCCGAAGGGCACGATGAGCAACGACCGGTGCGGCTCCATGTCGGTCGACAGCAAGGGCCTGCCCACCGTGTCGGGCACGCCAGGCGTGGACAGCTGCTGGAACCGCTGAAAACTTGACGGGCGGCAGGCTCTCGACGTACCTGCCGCCTCCTGACGGACCGAATCTCTCTGCTCAGCGCGGCAAGTCGCTGGATCCCATCAGGAATTCATCGACTGCGCGGGCCGCCTGGCGCCCTTCGCGGATCGCCCACACCACCAGCGACTGGCCGCGCCGCACATCGCCGGCCGCGAACACCTTGGCGACGTTGGTCGCATAGCCGCCGGTGAAATCGGTTCCGGCTCGCGCATTGCCACGTGCATCCTTGTCGACACCGAACGCATCGAGCACGCTCGCGACCGGGCTGACGAAGCCCATCGCCAGCAGCACCAGGTCGGCCGGCAGCGTCTGCTCGCTGCCCGGCACCTCGATCATCTTGCCGCCCTGCCATTCGACGCGCACCGACTTCAGTGCGCGCAGCTTGCCCTTGTCCTTGCCTTCGCCGCCGATGAACTCCTTGGTGGCGATCGCGAACTCGCGCTCGCAGCCTTCTTCATGGCTGGAGCTGGTGCGCAGCTTGATCGGCCAGTACGGCCACACCAGCGGCTTGTTCTCCTGCTCGGGCGGCATCGGCAACAGCTCGAACTGGGTGACGCTCTTCGCGCCGTGGCGGTTGCTGGTGCCGACGCAATCGCTGCCGGTGTCGCCGCCGCCGATCACGATCACGTGCTTGCCGTCGGCACGCAGCTGGCTCTTCAGCTTGTCGCCGGCGTTCAGCTTGTTCTGCTGCGGCAGGAATTCCATCGCGAAATGCACGCCGTCGAGCTCGCGCCCCGGCACCGGCAGGTCGCGCGACTGCTCGGCGCCGCCGGCCAGCACGACCGCGTCGAACTGCGCCTTCAGCTCGTCGGGCGTGATGCTCTCCTTCGCCCAGTTGGTCACCTTGCTGCCTTCGGGCAGCTTGCCGACGATCACGCCGGTGCGGAACTGCACGCCCTCGGCCTGCATCTGCTCGACGCGGCGGTCGATGTGCGACTTCTCCATCTTGAAGTCGGGAATGCCGTAGCGCAGCAGGCCGCCGACACGGTCGTTCTTCTCGAACACCGTCACGTCATGGCCGACGCGCGCCAGCTGCTGCGCGGCCGCCATGCCGGCCGGGCCGGAGCCGACGACCGCGACCTTCTTGCCCGTCTTCGCCTTCGGCGGGCGCGCCTTGACCCAGCCCTCAGCCCACGCGCGGTCGATGATCGCGTGCTCGATGCTCTTGATGCCGACCGCATCGTCGTTGACGTTCAGCGTGCAGGCCGCCTCGCACGGCGCCGGGCAGATGCGCCCGGTGAACTCGGGGAAGTTGTTCGTCGAGTGCAGCACGTCGATGGCGTTGCGCCATTCGTTGCGGTACACGAGGTCGTTGAAGTCGGGAATGATGTTGTTGACCGGGCAGCCGTTGTTGCAGAACGGCGTGCCGCAGTCCATGCAGCGCGCGGCCTGGATCTTCGACTCGTCCGCCTTGAGCCCGATCACGAACTCGTTGTAGTTCTTCAGGCGCGTCTGCACGGGCGCGTAGCCCTCTTCCAGGCGCTCGTACTCCATGAAGCCGGTGACTTTTCCCATGATCTCTTGAAACTCCAGACAGTTGGGCTCGGGCCTGAATCAGGCCTTGGCGCGGCTCTTCGGGCCGGTCTTCTCGGGGGTGCTCTTCTCGGGCGACTTCGCCTTGGCGATCGTGTCGTCGACCTGCTTGGCCGCGTTGATCTCGCCGAGCGCACGCTTGTATTCGCTCGGGAAGACCTTCACGAATTTGCCGCGCGACTCGGCCCAGGTGTCGAGGATCTCGCGCGCTCGCAGGCTGCCGGTCCAGCGGTGGTGGTCGTCGAGCAGCTTGCGCAGGATCGCCTCGTCGGTCTGGCCCAGGTGCCACACCGCCTTGTCGACCGAAGCCTCCTGCTCGGCAGCGCCCAGCACCTTGTCGAGCTGCACCATCGCGGTGTTGCAGCGCTTCGCGAACTGGCCGTCTTCGTCGAACACGTAGGCGATGCCGCCGCTCATGCCGGCCGCGAAGTTGCGCCCGGTCTTGCCGAGCACCGCCACCGTGCCGCCGGTCATGTACTCGCAGCCGTGGTCGCCTGTGCCTTCGACGACCGCGGTCGCCCCCGACAGGCGCACCGCGAAGCGCTCGCCGGCGACGCCGCGGAAGAAGGCCTCGCCGCTGGTCGCGCCGTACAGCACGGTGTTGCCGACGATGATGTTGCGCGTCGCGTCGCCGCGGAAATCGATGCTCGGGCGCACCACCACGCGGCCGCCTGAGAGGCCCTTGCCGGTGTAGTCGTTCGCGTCGCCGATCAGGTACAGCGTGATGCCCTTCGCGAGGAACGCGCCGAAGCTCTGGCCGCCGGTGCCCTCCATCTGCATGAAGATCGTGTGGTCGGGCAGGCCTTCAGGGTGGCGGCGCACCAGCTCGCCGGACAGCATCGCGCCGACCGTGCGGTTGACGTTGCGCGTCTCCTCCATGAACTGCACCTTCTCGCCGCGCTCCAGCGCGGGCAGGCACTTCTGGATCAGCTTCACGTCGAGCGCGCGCGCCAGGCCGTGGTCCTGCTCCTCGACCTGGCGACGCGCCACGTCGGCCGGTGCCGTCGGCAGGTGGAAGATGCGCGAGAAATCGAGGCCGCTGGCCTTCCAGTGCGAGATGCCCTTGCGGGTGTCGAGCAGGTCGGCGCGGCCGATCAGGTCGTCGAACTTGCGGATGCCCAGCTGCGCCATGATCTGGCGCGCCTCTTCGGCGATGAAGAAGAAGAAGTTGACGACGTGTTCGGGGCGGCCCTGGAATTTCTTGCGCAGCACCGGGTCTTGCGTGGCCACGCCGACCGGGCAGGTGTTCAGGTGGCACTTGCGCATCATGATGCAGCCCTCGACGACCAGCGGCGCGGTCGCGAAGCCGAATTCATCCGCGCCGAGCAGCGCGCCGATCACCACGTCGCGGCCTGTCTTCATCTGGCCGTCGGCCTGCACGCGCACGCGGCCGCGCAGCCGGTTCAGCACCAGCGTCTGCTGGGTCTCGGCCAGGCCGAGCTCCCACGGCGTGCCGGCATGCTTGATCGAACTCCACGGCGACGCGCCGGTGCCGCCATCGTGGCCGGCGATCACGATGTGGTCGGCCTTGGCCTTGGCCACGCCGGTCGCGATGGTGCCGACGCCGACCTCGGACACCAGCTTCACGCTGATGGCCGCGCGCTGGTTCACGTTCTTCAGGTCGTGGATCAGCTGCGCCAGGTCCTCGATCGAATAGATGTCGTGGTGCGGTGGCGGCGAGATCAGGCCGACGCCCGGCACCGAGTAGCGCAGGAAGCCGATGTAGTCGGTGACCTTGCCGCCCGGCAGCTGGCCGCCTTCGCCCGGCTTCGCGCCCTGCGCCATCTTGATCTGGATCTGGTCGGCCGACGACAGGTACTCGGCCGTGACGCCGAAGCGGCCCGACGCCACCTGCTTGATCTTCGAGCGCAGCGAGTCGCCCTCTTGCAGCTCGTAGTCGGCCTCGATCACCTTGTTCGCGATCACGTCGCTGACCTTGGTGCCGGCGCTGATGCGGATGCCCTTCAGCTCGTTGCGATAACGCGCCGGATCCTCACCGCCTTCGCCGGTGTTCGACTTGCCGCCGATGCGGTTCATCGCGACGGCCAGCGTCGCATGCGCTTCGGTGGAGATCGAGCCGAGCGACATCGCACCGGTCGCGAAGCGCTTGACGATCTCGGCCGCCGATTCGACCTCGTCGAGCGGGATCGCCTTGGCCGGGTCGACCTTGAACTCGAACAGCCCGCGCAGCGTCATGTGGCGGCGCGACTGGTCGTTCACCAGCTGGGCGTATTCCTTGTAGGTGTCGAACTTGTTCGCACGCGCGCTGTGCTGCAGCTTCGCGATCACGTCCGGCGTCCACATGTGCTCTTCGCCGCGCACGCGCCAGGCGTATTCGCCGCCGGCATCGAGCATGTTCTCGAGCACCGGGTCGTCGCCGAAGGCGGCGCGGTGCATGCGGATGGCTTCTTCGGCGACCTCGAACACGCCGATGCCGCCGACCTGGCTCGCGGTGCCGCGGAAGTACTTGTCGATCAGCACCTTGTCGAGGCCGATCGCCTCGAAGATCTGCGCGCCGCAATACGACATGTAGGTCGAGATGCCCATCTTGGACATGATCTTCGACAGCCCCTTGCCGATCGCCTTCACGTAGTTGTAGATGGCCTTGTCGGCCGACAGCTCGCCCGGCAGTTCCTTGTGCAGGCCGATCAGCGTCTCCATCGCCAGGTAGGGGTGCACCGCCTCGGCGCCGTAGCCCGCCAGCACCGCGAAGTGATGCACCTCGCGTGCCGAGCCGGTCTCGACCACCAGCCCGGCCGTCGTGCGCAGGCCCTCGCGCACCAGATGCTGGTGGATCGCCGACAGCGCGAGCAGCGCGGGAATCGCGACGTTGTCGCGGTTCATCGCGCGGTCGCTGATGATCAGGATGTTGTGGCCGCTCTTCAGCGCATCGACGCTCTCGGCGCACAGCGACGCGAGCTTCGCCTCGACGCCCTCATCGCCCCACACGAGCGGGTAGGTGATGTCGATCACATGGCTCTTGAACTTGCCGCGTGTGTGCTTCTCGATCTCGATCAGCCGCTCCATGTCGGCAAAGTCGAGGATCGGCTGCGACACCTCGAGCCGCATCGGCGGGTTCACCGCGTTGATGTCGAGCAGGTTCGGCTTCGGGCCGATGAACGACACCAGCGACATCACGACCGCTTCGCGGATCGGGTCGATCGGCGGGTTCGTGACCTGCGCGAACAGCTGCTTGAAGTAGTTGTACAGCGGCTTGTTCTTGTCCGACAGCACCGCGAGCGGCGAGTCGTTGCCCATCGAGCCGGTGCCCTCCTCGCCGGCCTGCGCCATCGGGCTCAGCAGGAACTTGATGTCTTCCTGCGTGTAGCCGAAGGCCTGCTGGCGGTCGAGCAGCGATTCGCCGAACTCGCGCGGCTCGCCGGTCAGCTCGATCGAATCGAGGCGGATGCGCACGTTCTCGATCCACTGGCGGTAGGGCTTGGCGAGCGCGAACTGGTTCTTCAGTTCCTCGTCGTCGATGATGCGGCCCTGGTCGAAGTCGATCAGGAACATCTTGCCGGGCTGCAGCCGCCACTTCTTGATGATCTTGTTCTCGGGAATCATCGGCAGCACGCCGGATTCGGAGGCCATCACGACCAGGTCGTCGTCGGTGACGATGTAGCGCGACGGGCGCAGGCCGTTGCGGTCGAGCGTGGCGCCGATCTGGCGGCCGTCGGTGAACACCATCGAGGCCGGGCCGTCCCACGGCTCCATCATCGCGGCGTGGTACTCGTAGAACGCGCGGCGGCGCTCGTCCATCGTCGCGTGCTGCTCCCAGGCCTCGGGGATCATCATCATCGCGGCGTGCGCCAGCGAATAGCCGCTCATCGTCAGCAGCTCGAGCGCGTTGTCGAAGGTGGCGGTGTCGGACTGGCCTTCGAAGGTGATCGGGTAGAGCTTGTTCAGGTCGTCGCCGAGCACCGGCGACTTCATCACGCCTTCGCGGGCACGCATCCAGTTGAAGTTGCCCTTGACGGTGTTGATCTCGCCGTTGTGCGCCACCATCCGGTACGGGTGGGCCAGCGGCCACTCGGGGAAGGTGTTGGTCGAGAAGCGCTGGTGCACCAG
Source organism: Rhizobacter sp. P5_C2 (assembly GCF_054049715.1). NCBI lineage: Bacteria > Pseudomonadati > Pseudomonadota > Betaproteobacteria > Burkholderiales > Sphaerotilaceae > Rhizobacter > Rhizobacter sp. P5_C2. Next base: position 48,272 of record NZ_JBFULV010000021.1, read on the forward strand.
CGCCAGCGCCGACATCACGCGCGGGTCCTGCAGGTCCTTGTAGTACTTGCCGACCTGGTCGGCCAGCAGCAGGCCCTTGTAGATGATGGTGCGGCAGCTCATGCTGGGCACGTAGTACTCGCGGCTGTGCGTGAGCTTCAGGCGCTGGATCGCGCTCGACGCCGTCTTGCGGATCACGTAGAGCTTGCGCTCCAGCGCGTCCTGCACGATCACGTCGGGGCCGCGGCCGATGAAGATCTGGCGCAGCACCGGCTCCTTCGCGCGCACCGTCGGCGACATCGGCATCTCGGCATCGACCGGCACCTCGCGCCAGCCCAGCACCACCTGCCCTTCGGCGCGCACCGCACGCTCGAGCTCTTGCTCGCAGGCCAGGCGCGAGGCGTGCTCCTTCGGCATGAAGATCATGCCGACGCCGTACTCGCCGGGCGGCGGCAGCTCGACACCGTGCGCGGCCATCTCGGCGCGGTAGAACTCGTCGGGGATCTGGATCAGGATGCCGGCGCCGTCGCCCATCAGCTTGTCGGCACCGACCGCGCCGCGGTGGTCGAGGTTCTCGAGGATCTTCAGGCCCTGCGCAACGATGCTGTGCGCCTTGTGGCCCTTGATGTGGGCGACGAAGCCGACGCCGCAGGCATCGTGCTCGTGCTCGGGGCTGTACAGGCCGTGCTCGGCCGATTGCTGCAATTCAGCGGCGTCAGTGGGAGATGCCCCACCTTGGTCGGCCTGGGTCATGGCGAACTCCGTCCGGAAATCTGGAATGGGCCGAAGAATACTGCAGCGCAGCAGGCGCTTCAATCGATTTAAATGGGGTCAGACACCTTTTATTCGATTGACCCGGGTCGGCGATATTTAAATAGGGACAGATCAAGCGGGCGCTTTCGGCGGCCTCCCGCGAGGGCGCGCCGCCAGCCGGCGGCTCGTCACTTGCGAGAGGTTGTCGATGAAGGAGGCTTCGCCCAGCGGCCATCCTTGTGCGACGGCGCGCCGAAAGCGATCGGCCTCGACGGAGGAGCTGCCCTGCTCGAACCACGTTCGGTATTTCATCTCCCGGTCGAATGGCGTGTTTCCCAGGGCCCAATAGAGGGGGTGGTCGCTCACTGCGGGATCGGTTGCCTGCCCAAGGTGGTGCGCCGCGCTGGAGGCGCGCAGGTCGGGCACGGCCGACTCGACGTAGCGCATCGCAGCAAGCAAGTGCCGTTCCCCGTCGATCGGCACCGCGCGGAAGCGGCCGTCCCAGAGGCTGCCGGAGCGGCCGTGCCGGCGGTTGAACGCCAGGCCGTGCTGGCGCCCGAGCGTCTGCATCAGGCGGCTCAGTGAATCGGCGGTGCTTGGCGTCGCGAGCAAGTGCACTTCGCCCGCTGCCAGCCCGTAGGCGTGGATCGCGACGCCGCTCGCCTTCGCCGCGTCGGCCAGCATCCGCAGGAAGCCCTGCGTGTCGGCCTCGTCGATGAACACCGGCTGGCCGTTGTGGCCTCGCTGCTGCACGAGGTGCGGCTGGCCGGGGATGCACAGGCGGGCGAGGCGCGCCATGGCTCAGTCGAACAGGCGGCGGCCCGTCAGCCGCTCGTGTTCGCGCAGCGCGTACCGGTCGGTCATCCCCGCCACGTAGTCGGCCAGCTGGCGCAGCCCGGCCGGGCGGGACTCGCCGGCAGGGATCCATTCCGCCGGCGCATCGCGGTAGGTCGCGAACAGCTCGCGCACCACCTGCTTCGCCCGGTCGGTGGTCGCCACCACCTGCGGATGCCGGTACAAGTTGTGCCGCAGGAAGCGCTTCAGCGCGATGCTGTCGGCTGCCATCTGCGCACCGAAGCAGATCATCGCCGGCGCCCGGCGCACCTCTTCGACCGTGCGCGGCGCGTGCAGCGCGATCGCTGCGGCACTGGCGGCGAGCACGTCATAGACCTGGGCCGACAACATCCGGCGGATGCTCTCGAACAACAGCCGCTTGCCGCGCAGGCCGGGGTGCGCCGCCAGCGACTCCGACTTGTGCCGCGCGAACAGCGGCACCTCGTCGAGCTGCTCGAGCTTCAGCAAGCCCGAGCGCACCCCATCGTCCACATCGTGCGCGTTGTAGGCGATCTCGTCGGCCAGGTTGCACAGCTGAGCCTCCAGGCTCGGACGCAGCCGCGCGACGAAGCGGTGCGCGACGCCGTTCGGCTCCCTGGCCTCCAAGCGCGCGGCAGCCGCGCCGGAGCAGTGCTTCAGGATGCCCTCGCGCGTTTCGAGCGTCAGGTTCAGGCCGTCGAACTGCGGGTAGCGCTCCTCGAGCGAATCGACGACCCGCAGGCTCTGCAGGTTGTGCTCGAAGCCGCCACTGCGAGGATCCGCGGCGAGCAGGCAGTCGTTCAGCGCATCCTGGCCGGCGTGGCCGAACGGCGTGTGGCCCAGGTCGTGGGCCAGCGCGATGGCCTCGACCAGGTCTTCGTTCAAGCCGAGGCTGCGGGCGATCGAACGGCCGAGCTGGGCCACCTCGAGCGAGTGCGTCAGCCGTGTGCGGAACAGATCGCCTTCGTGGTTCAGGAACACCTGCGTCTTGTAGACCAGGCGCCGGAACGCCGTGCTGTGCACGATGCGATCGCGGTCGCGCTGGTACTCGCTGCGGGTCGGCGCCGGCGGCTCGTGCAGCCGGCGACCGGCGCTGTGCCGCGGGTCGCAGGCATACGGTTGCCATCCTCCGGCCACAAGCATGCCCGACATGGCTCAGGCCGCGTGCGCCGCCAGCACCTCGCGCACGACGTCGTCAGGGGCCGGCCGCAGCGCGGCGCGTCCCGGCGCATCGATCACGACGAAGCGGATCTCGCCGGCTTCGGACTTCTTGTCGACGCGCATCAGTTCGAGGTAGCGCTCGGCCCCCAGATTCGGGCCGCGGATCGGCAGCCGTGCGCGCTCGACCAGCCGCGTGATGCGCTGCGCATACGCCGCATCGATCAGGCCGAGGCGGTGCGACAGGTCGGCGGCCATCACCATGCCGCAGCCGACGCCCTCGCCGTGCAACCAGGTTCCGAAGCCGAGCCCGGCCTCGATCGCATGGCCGAAGGTGTGGCCGAAGTTCAGGATCGCGCGCAGCCCGGATTCGCGCTCGTCCTGCCCGACCACCCAGGCCTTGATCTCGCACGATCGCTTGACGGCGTAGGCCAGCGCCTTCTTGTCGCGCGCCAGCAGCGCATCGAGGTTGTCCTCGATCCAGCCGAGAAAGGCGTCGTCGGCGATCGGGCCGTACTTGATGACCTCGGCCAGTCCGGCGGAGATCTCGCGGTCGGGCAGCGTGTCGAGGGTGTCCAGGTCGGCGATCACGCGCAGCGGTTGGTAGAACGCACCGATCATGTTCTTGCCGAGCGGGTGGTTGATCGCGGTCTTGCCGCCCACCGAGGAATCCACCTGGGCCAGCAAGGTGGTAGGCACCTGCACGAAGGGCACGCCGCGCATGTAGCAGGCCGCAGCGAAACCGGTGATGTCGCCGATCACACCGCCGCCCAACGCGTACAGCACGGTCTTGCGGTCGGCGTTCGCCCGCAGCAGCGCGCCGAAGATGCGCTCGAGCGACGACCAGTCCTTGTGGATCTCGCCGTCGGGCAACTCGATCAGCAGGCACTGCGCATGGCGCTGCTTCAGCAGGTTCTGCAGCCGCTGAGCATAGAGCGGCGCCACCGTCGGGTTGGCGACGATCACAGCCGCGTTGCCGGCGGGCAATCCATCGACGGACGCCCGGTCCGACAGCAGGTTCGCACCGATCAGGATGTCGTAGCTGCGTTCCCCCAGCTCGATCTTCACGCAGTCAGTCTCGACGTTCATTCGTCGAGTTTAGCGTCCGTCGGTCTTCGGATCCGCCCCGGTCACCGGGCCAACAGCGTCGCTCGCATCGACGACGCCGGCCAGCTGCAGCTGGGAGAGGATCGTGTTCACCAGGCTTTGCACCGTCGGGCGACCGATGTCCACCACATGGTGTGCGGTCTGGCGGTACAGAGGGTCACGCTCGCGCAGCAATTCCTGCAGGCGCCGCAAGGGGTCGGGCACCTGCAGCAACGGCCTGTGGGTGTCGTTGCGCAGGCGCCGGTAGAGCTCTTCGGGAGAGGAGCGAAGGTAGAAGACAACGCAGGCCCGGCGCAACGCTTCCCGGTTCTCGGCTCGCAGCACCATGCCGCCGCCGGTGGCGATGACGAGCGAGTCCCCCTGCGTCAACTCGCCGAGGGCTGCAGCCTCCAGATCGCGGAAGCGAGCCTCGCCCTCGCGCTCGAAGAAGCTGCGGATGGACTCGCCGAGGCGGGCCTCGAGGCGCGCATCAGTATCGACAAAGGTCGCACCGAGCCGGCGCCCCAGCAGCTTGCCGGCGGTGGACTTGCCGCTGCCAGGCATGCCGACGAGTGCGATCGATTGGCGCACGGCTGATCCTTGGAGACAGGGAAACGGGAAGCCCGGAATCAGAAACGGCCGCAATCCTGTGCAGGATCTGCGGCCGGTGGGAGCGTATCGGAGATCGGAAGTTCAACCTCGGAGACGTCGCTCGGTCAGGGAGTTGCCGCCTTTGCCGAAGTCACCTTGACGGTCGCCACGTTCCCAAGCGCATCGGTCACCACCACATTGCCTGGGCTCAGACACGTCCCAGGAAGAACCGTCAGCTTGAAACTTCCCCCCTTGGTGCCGAGCGAGCTGGGACTGAATTGGATGTTCTCAGGAAAAGTCGACGCTATCGAATACGGGGCCACGCCACCCACAACGATCACATTCCCCGAACCACCAGCACAGAAGAGTATGACCGCGCCAGTCGTCGGGTCCGTGATCGGATTCCCATTTTCGTCAGCGAGTGGCGTGCTGCCAGTGAAGGTCACCTCGGTCGGAATCGTGGCGAACGCTGTCGGCGATCCGGACTCGTCGTCACTAGTTCCGCCGCAAGACGCCAACATGAGCATCGCCAGCGTTCCTGCCGCCACCCGATTGATCACACCATAGTTCATTTCAAGCACCTGATTGTTTCGTGTAGCCATGCGTCGCAGGCAGTCCTTGCGCACGCCCTCAAATCGGACCGGCGTGCGAGCTTACCTCACCGCACTGCGATCGCTCACGACCTTCGGCGTGATGAAGATCAGCAACTCGGTCTTCCTCGACGATTTCGTCTTGGACTTGAACAGGTTGCCAAGGAACGGGATGTCACCGAGATACGGCACCTTCGTCACACTCTCCTGGTCATCCTGCGTGAAGATACCGCCGATCACGACCGTGCCGCCATTCTCTACCAGCACTTGCGTGCGCACATGCTTGGTGTCGATGGCCAGACCTTGCGAGGTGACCTGGCCCACGGTGTCCTTGGTCACATCGAGATCCAGGATGACGTTGCCTTCCGGCGTGATCTGCGGCGTGACTTCGAGCTTCAGGTTGGCCTTGCGGAATTGGATCGCCGTCGCGCCGCTGGAGGTGGCCGTCTGGTACGGCAACTCGGTACCCTGTTCGATCAGCGCCTTGACCTGGTCGGCCGTGATGACTCGCGGGCTCGACAGGATCTTGCCCTTGTTCTCAGCTTCCAATGCCGACAGCTCGAGGTTCAGGAAGCGGTTGGCGCCGACTCCGAACAGCGACAACGCGAAAGTCGCAGCGTTGTAGTCGTTCTGCTTCACGGCCGGCAGATTGACGAAGTTGGTGTCGCTGAATGCCAGCGGCGGAGTGGTCTGTCCGGTTTGCACGCCAACGGCATTGATATTGCCGCCGACGCCGACACGGGTGTTGCCTCCCGCATTGAAGCCGGCAACCCCGCCATTGAGCCCGCGCAGGTCGGAGTAACCCAGCTTGGCGCCCAGCGACCGACCGAAGCTGTCATTGGCCTCGACGATGCGCGCCTCAATCAGCACCTGCCGCACCGGCACGTCGATCTTGGCGATCATCGCCTGTATTTCCTCGAGCTTCGACGGAATGTCGCTGACGAACAGCTGGTTGGTGCGGGTTTCGAAGATCACGCTGCCGCGGGTCGTCAGGATGCGCGACGCGGCTCCACTGCCACCCGCCGTGTTCTGGCCGGTCAGGCCCTTGGCCACTTCTTCGGCCTTCGTGTAGTTGAGCTGGAATGACTGCGTGCGCACCGGCTCCAGGTTGGCGATCTGCGCCTTCGCCTCGAGATCGATCTTCTCTTTCGATGCGAGTTCGTCCTTCGGCGCGATCCAGATCACGTTGCCCGACTTGCGCAGCCCCAGGCCCTTGGCCTGCAGGATGATGTCGAGTGCCTGATCCCACGGCACGTCCTTCAGGCGCAGCGTCACGTTGCCGGTGACGGTGTCGCTCGTGACGACGTTGAAGTTGGTGAAGTCGGCAATGACCTGCAGCAGCGCGCGAACCTCGATGTTCTGGAAGTTCAGAGACAGCTTCTCACCGGCGTAGCCCGGGCCTTGCACCAGCTTGTTCGGATCCACCTTCTGCTGGCGCACTTCCAGCACGAACTGGTTGTCGGTCTGGTAGGCGCTGTGCTCCCAGGCACCGCGCGGCTCGACGACCATGCGCACGCGGTCGCCGTTCTGGAAAGTCGAGACGCTTTGCACCGGCGTGCCGAAATCGGTCACGTCGAGCTTGCGGCGCAGATTCTCCGGCAGGTTCGAGCGAAGGAATTCGACCACCAGGCTCTGGCCCTGCTGGCGGATGTCGACACCGACCTGGTTGTTCGGCAGGTCGACCACGACCCGGCCCGCGCCATCCTGGCCACGGCGGAAGTCGATGCCCTTCAACGGCATCGGCGCGTCGTTCAGGTTCTCCGCGAACCGCGTCGACTCACCCGCCACCGGCGACTTGGCCGCGGAGACGGCGCCGCCGACCGGTGCCGAAGATTCCATCACCACCACCAGCACCTTGCCTTCGAGCTGGGCACGGTAGTTCGACGGCGTCTTCAGGTTCAGCACCAGGCGCGTGCGGTCACCCGACTGCGCGATGTTGATCGACCGGATGTTGCCCTGGTTGATGTCCAGGTTCGACTTGCCCATCGCATTGCCGACACCGGGCAGGTCGAGCGCGATGCGCGGAGGCGTCTGCACCGTGAAACCGGTGGGCACGGCCGCCAGCGGCTCGGACAGTTCGATGCGCACGACCTCTGCGCCCGCCTGTTGAGAGCTGTTGATGGACTGGATGGCGTTCTGCGCCCACGCAGACAAGGACGCGCCGAAGAGCAACGCGAGCGCAACGCTTCGAACTTGCCACTTACCCATGATCTGTTTCTCCTGCATGTTCTTCACCGCGCCCGTTCCTGAAGCTGAAGTGAGCTCGTACGCTCGATCCACTCACCCGCCGCGTCCTGCACGATTTCGCGCAACGAGACGTCCGTCTCGGAAATCTTGGTGACCTTGCCGTAGTTCTGGCCCAGGTAATCACCTGTCTTCACCTGGTACAGCAGGTTGTCGACCCGCAGCAGCGCATAAGGACGCCCCTGCTTGCTGACGCTGCCGACCATGGCCATGCTGTCCAGCGGATAGGCTTCGAGTGGTTCCTTGCGGCGATTGATTTCCGCGGCCAGCAGCGAATTCGGCTGCCGGGATTCCTGCTTGATCGCCACCGTCAGCTTCTGCGTGCTGAACGGCTCGACGCCGGCACCGGCCAGGTAGGCCTGCGGGTTGAATTTCTTCGGCGGCGACAGCGGCGTCACGTTCGGCTTCACCTCGCGGCGTTGCTGCTCGATCCATTGCTGGAGCTCATCCTGCGCATCGCCACAGGCGGTCAGCGCAAGCACCGTGATGGCGCAAGCGCAGGCGGTTGCCGGCCAACGCAAAGTGGTTCCCATCATTTCTTCGCTCCCGCGGCCTTGGCAGCTGCCTGACGCTGCGCCGTGACCTCGTTCGGATCCAGGTAGCGGTAGGTTCTGGCCGTCGCGTCCATGCCCAGCAATCCCGTGGTGTCCTTGCCGCCGGCATACGTGATCACCATGTTGTGCAGCGTCACGATCCGCGAGAGGTTGGCCACATCGGCCGCGAACGCGCCGATGTCGTGGTAGCGCCCGGTCACGCGGATCGAGATCGGCAGCTCGGCGTAGTAGTCCTTCACGAGCACCTGGCCGGGGCGGAACAACTCGAACTGCAACCCGCGGCCGAGGCCGGCCTGGTTGATGTCCGACAGCAGCGCATCCATTTCGGCCTTGCCGGGTAGTTGCTTCTCGAGCTGGGTCACGTACTCCTCGACCTGCAGCTTCTGCTTGCGCAATTCATCGAGGTTCACGGCCTGAGCCAGCTTGCCCCGGTAGTCCTGCTTCAGGACGGGCTCCTTGTCGCGCTCTGCCTGCAATTGGTCGTCGACCCCGGTCAGCAGCAGGAACCAGCCCACCACGACGACCATGATGGCCAGCGCCAGCCAGGTCGCGAGCTTGGGAAGCATCGGCCATTGGCCGGGTTCATTGGGATTCAGCCCCCGGAATTGCGAGGCGGCAGCCCCGAAGACCGAGTTCAGATCGACGTTGACGGATTTCGCTTTCGTTGCCATGGCGTCTCGATGGTCAGGGCTTCTTCGCAGCGACGGCGGCGCTGGCCGGAGCACCCGGCACGGGGGCCGAGGCAGCAGCTGCAGCCGCGTCGACATCCTGCGGGCGCTTGATGGTCACGCGCATCGAGAAGTCGAACAGGCGCTTTTGCTCGCGGCTGGCCGTCTGCACGACCGCCGCCTTGATTTCGACCAGCTCCGGCTTCGTCAGCCATTCGGAGTTGTTGCCCGTGTTTCTCAGCAGTTCGGACACGCGCTCGTTGGTCTGCGCGATGCCGTTGAGTTGCAGCACCTGACCTTCTTGCTTGATGCTGCTGAAATAGACACCTTCCGGCGTCTGCTTGACGAGTTCGTTGAGCACGTGCACCGGCAGGTTGCGATCGATCTGCAGGTCTTCGACCGCTTTCTGCCGCGCCTTGAGCGCATCGATCTCGGCACGCAAGGACGCAATGTCCTTGATCTGTGCCTCGAGCTTGCGGATCTCGGACGTCAGGAAATCGTTGCGGTGAACCTGGTTCTCCGTCATCTGCTGCAGTACCAGGTACCACATGCCGACGGCAGCGAGGCCCGCCGCAGCGGCCAGCGCCAGGCCGAGGAAGAACGCCGCCTTGCGCCGCTTGCGCTTTTCTTCGCGGTGCGGGAGTAGGTTGATCAGAATCACTGCAAGAACCTCCGCATCGCCAGCCCACAGGCCGTGAGGTAGGAAGGCGCTTCACGGCGCAGCTTGCTCTCGCGGACCGCGGAGCCCAGCTTCATGTTTTCGAACGGGTTGACGACCATCGAAGCGAAGCCGGTCAGCTCGGTGACCCGGTCCTTCAGCCCCGGCAGGGTCGCCGTGCCACCAGCCAGCATCACGTAGTGCACCTTGTGGTGCGGCGTGCTGGTGAAGAAATACTGCAGCGCGCGGCCGATTTCCTGGGACAGGCTGTCGACAAACGGCACCAGCAGCGACGACTCGTAGTCCTCAGGCAGCTCGGCCGACAGCTTCTTCTGCTCGGCTTCCTCGAACGAGAAGCCGTACTGGCGGGAGATCAGCTGCGTCAACTGCGATCCGCCGAAGGCCTGGTCGCGGTCATAGAGCATCTCTTCGTCGCGCAGCACCTTCAGGCTCGTGGTGTCGGCGCCGATCTCGAACAGCGCGACCAACGCATCCTTGCCTTCGTTCGGCAGCGCTTCGATCAGCCGACCCATCGCCAGGCGCGAGGCATGCGATTCGATGTCGAGCACTGCAGGCTTCAGGCCGGCCGCTTCCGCGAGGCCCTGGCGATCCTGCACGCGGTCCTTGCGGGACGCGGCGATCAGCACCTCGACATCGCCCACCGACGTGGGGCTCGGCCCGATCACCGAGAAGTCAAGGCTCACCTCGTCCAGCGAGAACGGAATGTATTGGTTGGCTTCGGATTCGACCTGCAGCTCGAGCTCTTCTTCGCGAAGGCCGGCCGGCAGCATGATCTTCTTCGTGATCACCGCCGATTGCGGCATCGCGAGGACGACCTGCTTGGTCTTGGTGCCACTCTTGGTGACCACGCGACGCACCGCATCGGCCACTTCGTCGAACTTCTCGATCTGGCCGTCGGTGATCCAGCCCTTCTCGAAGCTTTCGGAGGCAAAACGCTCGAGTACATACTCACCGGAGGCGCTCTGGCCCAACTCAACCAGCTTCACACTGGACGAGCTGATATCCAAGCCGATCATCGGTGGATGCTTTCGGCCTAACAACAGGTCTAGGAAGCTCAAGGGGCCATCTCCCAACGCGACACGAACCGACGACCGAATTGGCTGCGATACGTGCGCTGGATTGTTAAGAAGTTACTTCAATGCTAGCAGTAAACCCTTTGTGGAACAAAGATTTTTCCTTTTCTTGCAACCCGTCTGCGTTGCGAAAGCCTGACGAATTCTGGCGCCAAAAAATGTCATTTCGGGTCAACCCTAGGCACCCGGCGACACAAGCTGCCAAGCAGTTCACGGTCGATGCGGACCGGTCAAAGTCGCTTCATATAATCGGCTCGACCACTGTTGGAGTCCCATGAGCGAATTCGAGGGCCCGTCCGAGCGCCCGGAAGCCGGCCCGAACCGCCGATCGTCTTCTTCCACCCCCTCGTCCCTGCCCGCGTGGGCCCGCTGGGTGGGCCGCGCGCTGTTGTGGCTGATGGGAGGCGCGCTGGCGGGCGTGCTCACCGTGCTGCTGCTGATCGGCATCGCGCTGTCGGTGGCCTACCCGAACCTGCCGCAGGTCAGCGGCCTCGTCGACTACCGGCCGAAGCTGCCGATGCGCATCTATTCGGCCGACGGCGTGATGCTCGGCGAATACGGCGAGGAGCGCCGCAACTTCACGCCGCTGGCCCAGGTGCCCAAGGTGATGCAGGACGCGGTGCTCGCGATCGAGGATGCGCGCTTTTATCAGCACGGGGGGGTCGATTACAAGGGCGTGCTGCGGGCCGGCCTCGCGCAGTTCAACGAATCGCGCAGCCAAGGCGCCTCGACGATCACGATGCAGGTGGCGCGCAACTTCTACCTGTCCACCGAGAAGACCTTCACCCGCAAGATCTATGAAATCCTGCTGGCGCTGAAGATCGAGAGCCTGCTCAGCAAGGACCAGATCCTCGAGATCTACATGAACCAGATCTTCCTCGGCCAGCGCGCGCACGGTTTCGCGGCGGCCAGCGAGATCTACTTCGGCAAGCCGCTGAAGGACATCACGATCGCCGAGGCCGCGATGCTGGCCGGCCTGCCGAAGGCGCCGTCGGCCTACAACCCGATCGTCAACCCGAGGCGCGCGACGCAGCGCCAGCTCTACATCATCGACCGCATGCTGGAGAACGGCTTCATCACGCCGGAGCAGCACGATGCCGCGCGCGCCCAGCAACTGAAGTACCGCGCCGCCCCCGAAGTGGTCGTTCACGCCGAGTACGTGGCCGAGGCGGCGCGCCAGATGATCTTCTCGCAGTACGGCGAAGAGGCGTACACGCGCGGGCTCAACGTCTACCTGACCATCCAGTCGGCCGAGCAGACCGTGGCCTACCGCTCGCTGCGCAAGGGGATCATGGATTACGAGCGCCGGCAGGTGTACCGCGGCCCCGAGGCCTACATCGACCTGCCGGCCAACGTGAAGGACCTCGATGCCCGCATCGCCGAGGCGCTGGTCGAGCACCCCGACAACGATGAACTGCGCGCCGCCGTGGTGATCGAGGCGAGCCCGCGCAAGGTCGTCGCGGTGCTGCAAAGCGGCGAAGCGCTGACCGTCACCGGCGAGGGCCTGAAGCCGGCCACCTCCGGCCTGGCCGAGAAGGGCAACCCGAAGACGCAGATCCGCGCCGGCGCGGTGATCCGGCTCGTCAAGCTGCCGAAGGGCGACTGGTCGATCACCCAGCTGCCGGAGGTCGAAGGCGCGTTCGTGTCGCTCGATCCGCGCACCGGCGCGGTGCGCACGATGGTCGGCGGCTTCGACCATGCGAAGAGCAAGTTCAACCACGTGACGCAGGCATGGCGCCAGCCGGGGTCGAGCTTCAAGCCGTTCATCTACTCGGCCTCGCTCGAGAAGGGCTTCACGCCGGCCACCGTCGTCAACGACGCGCCGCTGTTCTTCGACGCCGGCACCACCGGCAGCCAGCCCTGGGAGCCGAAGAACTACGACGGCACCTTCGACGGGCCGATGTCGATCCGCCGCGGCCTCGCGAAGTCGAAGAACATGATCTCGATCCGCATCCTGCAGGCGATCGGCCCGGCCTATGCGCAGGACTGGATCACGCGCTTCGGCTTCGACCCCGACAAGCACCCGGCCTACCTGACGATGGCGCTCGGCGCCGGCTCGGTGACGCCGCTGCAGATGGCCTCGGCCTACGGCGTGTTCGCCAACGGCGGCTACCGCATCAACCCGTTCCTGATCAGCAAGATCACCGATGCGCGCGGCCATGTGCTGAACGAGGCGGTGCCGCAGGTGATGGACGAGAGCACGCGCACGCTGCCGGCGCGCAACGCGTTCGTGATGGACAGCCTGCTGCAGGAGGTCACGCGCTCGGGCACGGCGGCCAATGCCCAGCGGACGCTGAAGCGTCCCGACGTGTACGGCAAGACCGGCACCACCAACGACTCGAACGACGCCTGGTTCGCCGGCTTCCAGCGCAGCGTGGTCGGCGTGGTGTGGATCGGCTACGACAACCCGCGCAAGCTGGGCGACCGCGAGACGGGCGGCGGCCTGTCGCTGCCGGTGTGGATCGACTACATGCAGCAGACGCTGAAGGGCGTGCCGGTCGAGGAGCCGTCGGCGCCCGAAGGCGTGGTCAACATGGGCGGCGAGTGGTACTACGAGGAGTACACGCACGGCAGCGGCGTCAGCAGCCTGGGCCTCGAGGAGAAGCTGCCGACGCCCCCGTCCGAAGAAGAGAAGAAGGGGATCCTCGATCTCTTCAAGCGCTAGGGTTCAGGCGCTAGCGGTCAACCCGGCGCCGCGATGCTCAACGCGATGCCGGATTGCTCGCTCGCGCAGCGCGACACGTCGGCGAAGAACTCCCGCCCTTCTCGGGTGTCGAGCCAGCGCCCGTTCACGTGCTTGTAGTGGTAGCCGCCCGAGCGCGCGGCGAGCCACAGCTCGTGCAGCGGCGGCTGCGTGTTGATGACGAGCTTGCTGCCGTTCGGAAAGCTCAGCTGCAGCAAGCCGCCGGTGCGTTCGGCATCGATGTCGACCAGGTCGTCCTGCAGCCAGGCGTCGACGCTCGCCTCGATGCTCGACAGGATGGCGCCGGTCAACGCGTGGAACTGGGCATCGCTCAGGGGCGTGGGGACGATCTCGACAGTCATGGCCGGTAGAATTGTTCGCATGTTTCAGCAGCAGCGCAGTGTAGCGAGACGCCCATCCACACTGGGCGCATTGATGTCTTTGGCCACGGCGCTCGCGCTGGCGGCCTGTGGCCAGAAGGGCCCGTTGAAACTCCCGTCGCCCGCAGCCTCGGCCCCGGCCACCGCCGCATCGGCACCGCTCCCCGCCTCCGCCCCCTCGCCATGACCCTGCCCGGCTCGCCCCACATCGCCTACCGTGGCACCGACCTCTGCATCGAAGACTGCGCGCTGAACGACCTGGCGGACCGCTTCGGCACGCCGCTGTACGTGTACTCGCGCGCCGCGATGCTGGCCGCGCTCGGCAGCTACCAGCGCGCGCTCGCCGGCCGCGACCACCTGATCTGCTACGCGATGAAGGCCAACTCGAACCTGGCCGTGCTGCAGACCTTCGCGCAGGCCGGCTGCGGCTTCGACATCGTCTCCGGCGGCGAACTCAAGCGCGTGCTGGCGGCCGGCGCCCTGGCGTCGCGCATCGTGTTCTCGGGCGTCGGCAAGACCCGCACCGAGATGCGCGAGGCGCTCGACGCTGGCGTGATGTGCTTCAACGTCGAGAGCGAACCCGAGCTGGAACTGCTGTCGCAGGTGGCCGTCGAGAGCGGCCGCAACGCTCGCATCAGCCTGCGCGTGAACCCCGATGTCGACGCCGGCACCCACCCCTACATCTCCACCGGCCTGAAGGGCAACAAGTTCGGCATCGCGCACGAACGCGCGGTCGCGACCTACCAGCGCGCTGCCGCGCTGCCCGGCCTCGAGGTCGTCGGCATCGACTGCCACATCGGCTCGCAGATCACCGACGCCACGCCCTACCTCGATGCGCTCGACCGGCTGCTCGACCTCGTCGAGGCGGTCGAGGCGCATGGCATCCGGCTGCACCATGTCGACGTCGGCGGCGGGCTGGGCATCACCTACACCGACGAAACCCCGCCCGAGGCCGGCGTGCTGGTCGCGCAGCTGCTGGCGCGCATCGATGCCCGCGGCCACGGCCACCGCAAGGTGCTGTTCGAGCCGGGCCGCTCGCTGGTCGGCAATGCCGGCGTGCTGCTCGGCGAGGTGCTGTACCTGAAGCCCGGCGACGAGAAGAACTTCTGCATCGTCGACGCCGCGATGAACGACCTCGCCCGCCCGGCGATGTACGAAGCCTGGATGGCCATCGTGCCCTGCCGCACGCGGACCACGCCGGCCCTGACCTGGGACGTGGTCGGTCCGGTCTGCGAGTCGGGCGACTGGCTCGGCCGCGACCGCGCGCTGGCCGTGCAGCCCGGCGACCGCGTCGCGGTGCTGTCTGCCGGGGCCTATGGCATGAGCATGGCCAGCAACTACAACACGCGGCCGCGCGCCGCCGAGGTGCTGGTGTCGGGCTCGCAGGCCTGGCTGATCCGCGATCGGGAAGACGCTGCCGCGCTGTTTGCGGGGGAGCACCTGCTGCCCGGCTAGGTCCGTCCTTCCGCCACGGCGTGGCAGGCCACCTGGATGCCGTTGAGCGACAGCAGCGCCGGCCGCTCCGCCTTGCAGCGCTCGTTCGCATGCGGGCAACGCGGGTGGAACGAGCAGCCGCTCGGCGGGTTCAGCGGGTTCGGCACCTCGCCCTGCACCGGCGTGCGCGCGCGGCCGCTCATCGCGATGTCCGGGATCGCGTCCAGCAGCATCCGCGTGTACGGGTGGCGCGGCCGCGCGAAGATCTCGGCCTTCGGTGCCAGCTCGACGACGCGCCCGAGGTACATCACGCCAACCTGGTCGCTGACGTGCCGCACGACCGCCAGGTTGTGCGAGATGAACAGGTAGGTGAGCCCGCGGCTGCGCTGCAGGTCCTTCATGATGTTGAGCACCTGGGCCTGCACCGAGACGTCGAGTGCCGAGGTCGGCTCGTCGCAGACCAGGAACTCCGGCTCGGTGGCCAGCGCGCGCGCGATCGAGATGCGCTGCCGCTGCCCGCCGGAGAACTGGTGCGGAAACTTTTCCATGTCGGCGCTCGCGAGGCCGACCGACTGCAGCAGCTCGCCGACCTTGGCCTTCAGCTGCGCACGGTCGGTGATCAGGCCGTGCTCGGTCAGCGGTTCGCCGACGATCTGGTGCACCTTCCAGCGCGGGTTCAGGCTCGCGAACGGATCCTGGAAGATCATCTGCATGCGCCGCCGCAGCGCCGCCGCCGCCTGGCTCGCCAGCGTCAGCGCGATGTTCTTGTGCCCGAAGTGCACCTCGCCGGCCGTCGGTGCCTGCAGGCCGACCAGCAGCCGTGCGACGGTGCTCTTGCCGCAGCCCGATTCGCCGACCAGCGCCAGCGTGGTGCCGCGCTCGATCGAGAAGCTGATGCCGTCGACCGCATGCACCTGCTGCCGCGGCTTGCGTTCGATCACGCGATTGAGCCACGGGGCCGAGACGTCGAAGGTCTTCACCAGGTCGCGCACTTCCACCAGCACGTTCATTGCGCGGCTCCCGCGGCGGCCGTTGCAGCCGTGTCGTGCAGCCAGCAGGCGGCGCGCGTCGCGCCGGCCGCCAGCAGGTCGGGCCGCTCTTCGCGGCAGCGCTCGAACACCTTCGGGCAGCGCGGGTTGAACGCGCAGCCGCGCGGGATCGCGTTCAGCCGCGGCATCGCGCCGTCGATCTGCAGCAGGCGCTCGCGGTCGATATCCATCGCCGGGATCGAGCCCATCAGCCCGGCGGTGTACGGGTGCGCCGGCGCATGGATCACGTCGCCCACCGGGCCGATCTCGACAACCCGGCCGGCGTACATCACCGCGACGCGGTCGCAGGTCTCGGCGATCACGCCCATGTCGTGCGTGACCAGCATCACCGCCGCGCCGTGCTCCCGGCACAGCCGCTTCAGCAACGAAATGATCTGCGCCTGGATCGACACGTCCAGCGCGGTCGTCGGTTCGTCGGCGACGATCAGCTGCGGGCTGCCGGCCAGCGCGAGCGCGATCACGACGCGCTGGCGCATGCCGCCGGAGAACTGGTGCGGGTACTGGTCGATGCGCGCCTCGGCGGCCGGGATGCCGGTTTCCGCCAGCAGGTCGATCGCACGCCGGCGCGCCTGCGCCGCATCGAGCGGCAGGTGGGTCTGGATCGTCTCGATCAGCTGGCGGCCGATCGTGAACAGCGGGTTCAGCGAGGTCAGCGGGTCCTGGAAGATCGCGCCGATGTGCCTGCCGCGCATGCGGCGCATCTGCTCATACGGCAGCGTGTCGATGCGCTGACCTTGAAAGCGGATCTCGCCGGACGCCACGCGCCCGGGCGGATCGAGCAGGCCGATGATCGCGGCACCGGTCAGCGACTTGCCGGCCCCCGATTCGCCGACCACGCCGAGGATCTCGCCGGGCGCGATGTCGAACGACACGTCGTCCAGCGCCACCAGCGTGCCGCGCCGCGTCGGGAATTCGACGCGCAGGTTCTTCACTTCAAGCAGAGCGGTCATCTCAGTTTCGGGTTCAACGCATCCCGCAGCCAGTCGCCGAGCAGGTTCACGCTCAGCGCGATCATCACCAGCATCGCACCGGGATACAGCGTGATCCACCACTCGCCGGAGAACAGCAGGTCGTTGCCGACGCGGATCAAGGTGCCGAGCGACGGCGAGGTGGGCGGCACGCCAACACCGAGGAACGACAAGGTGGCCTCGATCAGGATCGCCGACGCGACCTGGATCGTCGCGAGCACCATCACCGGCCCGGTGACGTTGGGCAGCACGTGGCGGCGCATGATGCGCAGCGTCGGCACGCCGATCACGCGCGCGGCCTGCACGTACTCCTTGTTGCGCTCGACCAGCGTCGAGCCGCGCACCGTGCGTGCGTACTGCACCCAGCCGGTCAGCGAGATCGCGATGATCAGCACCGCGAACGCGAGCCCTTCGTGCGCGTTCGGGAACACCGCGCGACCGATGCCGTCGATCAGCAGCGCGACCAGGATCGACGGGAACGACAGCATCACGTCGCACAGCCGCATGATGAAGGCATCGGTCTTGCCGCCGACGAAGCCGGCCAGCAGCCCGAGCGACACGCCCACCGCGAGCGACACCAGCACCGACGCGACGCCCACCAGCAGCGAGATGCGCGAGCCGTACATCAGCGCCGACAGGATGTCGCGGCCCTGGTCGTCGGTGCCCAGCAGGTACTTCGAGCTGCCTTCGGGCAGCCAAGCCGGCGGCAGCCGCGAATCGGCGAGTTCGAGCGTCGCGAGGTCCATCGGGTTGTGCGGCGCGACCAGCTCGGCGAACAGCGCGCAGAAGATGCAGACGAACGCCACGACCGCGGCCACCATCGCGGTCGGCGAGCGGCGGAAGCTGTACCAGAGGTCGCCATCAAAGAACCGCCGCAGCGCGGACGTCATTTCACGACCACCCACTTGTAGGGCATGAAGTTGTCGGGCAGTTGCGTGAGCTCGACGTTCTTCTTCATCGCCGACGCGAGCGCCTGCTGGTGCAGCGGGATGTGGCCGACGTCGTTGGCATGCAGCTCGAACGCCTCCTTGATCATCGCGTTGCGCTTGCCCTGGTCGGTCTCGCTCTGGATCTTCAGCGTCAGCTCGTCGAGCTTCGGGTTGCTGTACGAGCCGAGGTTGAACTGGCCCTGGCCCTTGTCGGTGGGCGTGGCCATCAGCGAGGTCAGCGCGTTGTGGGCGTCGTAGGTGCTCGGGGTCCAGCCCAGCAGGTAGAAGCTGGTGTCGCGGCGCAGGATCTTCGGGAAGTAGGTGTTCTTGGTCTCGGTCTGCAGGTTGACCTTCACGCCGATGCGCGCCAGGTTGGCGGCCACCGCCTGGCAGATGTCGGCATCGTTGACGTAGCGGTCGTTCGGGCAGTTCAGGCCGACCTCGAAACCGGCCGGGTAGCCGGCCTCGGCCAGTAGCTTCTTCGCCGCATCGACGTCATAGGGCAGCCGCTTGTTCTGCTCCGGCGTGAAGCCGCGGATGCCCGGCCCCACCATCAGCGCCGACGGCAGCGACGCGCCGCGCATCACGCGGTTCTTGATCGTCTCGATGTCGATCGCCTGGTAGAAGGCCTGGCGCACGCGCTTGTCCTTGAACGGGTTCTTGCCCTTGACGCTCGAGAACTGCAGCTCGTCGCGCTTCTGGTCCATGCCGAGGAAGATGGTGCGCAGCTCGGGGCCTTGCGACACCTTCAGGTTCGGCGACGACTTGATGCGCTCGATGTCCTGCAGCGGCACTGGCTCGATCACGTCGACCTCGCCCGACAGCAGCGCCGCGACACGCGTGGGCGCGCTGCCGATCGGCGTGAAGATCACCTCGTCGACGTTGCCGTCGACCTTGCCCCAGTAGGTGCCGTTGCGGGTCAGCACGGTGCGCGCCGACGGCTGGCGTTCCTTCAGCCGGAACGGGCCGGTGCCGTTGGCCTTGAAGCTCGCGGTGTTCTCGATGCCCTTGCGGCGATCGACCGGGATCACCGCCTTGTTGTCCTCGCACCACTTCCTGCTCATGATGAAGACGTTGGTCAGCACGTCCGGCAGGATCGGGAACGGCGCGAGCGTCTCGATCTCGACCGTCAGCGGGCCGACCTTGCGCACCTCCTTGAACGGCGAGGTGTAGCTCTGCATGTCGGAGCCTTCGCCGGCCGCGCGCTTCAGCGAGAACACCACGTCGTCGGCCGTGAAGGGCGTGCCGTCGTGGAAGGTGACGCCCTTGCGCAGCTCGAAGCGCCACACCGTCGGCGAGGTCTGCTTCCATTCGGTGGCGAGGATCGGCGCGAGCGCGAGCTTCTTGTCGCGGCCGATCAGCGGCTCGTAGACATTGCCGGTGAAGGTGAGCTGCAGCGTTTCGTTCAGCGAATGCGGATCCATCGATTGCGCATCGCCCTGGTTGGCGACGCGCAAGGTCACGGCACCGGCCATGCCGCACGACAGGAACAGCGCAGCCGCGAGCAGGGTGGGGTTCAACTTCATCGTGGACTCCTTGGGGAATGGAAGAACTGCAGCGAGAACTACAGCGGCATTGCGCGCTCGACCAGGGTCGCGAGCAAGGCGCTGCCGAGCGGCAGGATCTCGTCGTTGAAGTCGTAGCGCGTGCTGTGCAGGAAGCAGCCGCCCTCGCCGCCCTGGCCGATGCGCAGGTAGGCGCCGGGGCGCGCCTGCAGCATGAACGAGAAGTCCTCGGCGCCCATGCTCGGCACCAGCTCGCGCACCACCTTGTCCTCGCCGACCAGGCTGGCGGCGACATCGGCCGCGAAGGCGGCCTCGCGCGGCGTGTTGATGGTGGCCGGGTAGACGCGCTGGTAGTCGAGGCTCGCGGTCGCGCCGAAGCCGAGCGCGATCGATTCGGCCAGCCGGCCCAGCCGCTCTTCGATCATGTCCTGAACCTCGCGCTTGAAGGTGCGCACCGTGCCCATCAGCCTGGCCTGGCGCGGGATCACGCTGAACGCGCCGAGGTCGCCGGCCTGCATCGCGCACAGGCTCACGACGGCGCTGTCGAGCGGGTTGACGCTGCGCGACACCAGGCTTTGCGCGGCGGTGATGATGTGCGCGGCGACCAGCACCGGGTCGATCGCCATGTACGGGTGCGCTCCGTGGCCGCCGCGGCCGTTGACGGTGATCTCGATGCGGTCGGCGGCCGCCATCATCGCGCCCATGTTCAGCCCGATGCAGCCGGGCTGCATGCTCGGCCAGTTGTGCATCGCGTAGACCGAGTCGACCGGGAAGCGGTCGAACAACCCGTCATCGATCATCGCCTTCGCGCCGGCAAAGCCTTCCTCGCCCGGCTGGAAGATCAGCACCGCGTCACCGGCGAACTGCCGGGTCTGGGCCAGGTAGCGCGCGGCGCCGACCAGCATCGCGGTGTGGCCGTCGTGGCCACAGCCGTGCATCAGGCCCTGGGTGGCCGAGCGCCACGGGAAGTCGTTCTCTTCGCGCATCGGCAGCGCGTCCATGTCGGCCCGCAGGCCGATCGACTTCGCGCCCTGCGCGCCGTTCGCCCCGGCCGCGCGGTTGCCGTGGATCACGCCGACCACGCCGGTCTTGCCGATGCCAGTGTGGATCTCGTCGACGCCGCAGACGCGCAGCGCCTCGACCACCTTGGAGGCGGTGCGCACCTCTTCGAAGCCCAGTTCGGGATGGGCGTGCAGGTCGCGGCGGAACGCCATCAGCTCGGGCTGCCAGCCGGCCAGCCGCTGGTAGGCGCCCGATGCGGCCAAGGGTGCTGATTCACGCATCATCAATGGGCTCCGGCCGTGCGCTCCACGCGCAGGCGCGGATCGACGGCAAAGTAGAGAAGATCGACGACCAGGTTGATCACCACGAAGATCAACGCGATCAGGCAGAGGTAGGCGGCCATCACCGGGATGTCGGCGAAGGTGACGGCCTGGATGAACAGCAGCCCCATGCCGGGCCACTGGAACACCTGCTCGGTGATGATGGCAAACGCGATCAGCGCGCCCAACTGCAGCCCGGTGATCGTGATCACCGGCACCAGCGTGTTGCGCAGCGCATGCGAGAAATAGACGACCCGGTTCGGCAGGCCGCGGGCGCGGGCGAACTTGATGTAGTCGGCGCGCAGCACCTCGAGCATCTCCGAGCGCACGAGCCGCATGATCAGCGTCAGCTGGAACGCGGCCAGCGTGATCGAGGGCAGGATCAGGTGACGCCAGCCGTCGACGGTGAAGAAGCCCGAGGTCCATGAGCCGAAGGCGATCACCTCGCCGCGCGAGAAGCTGGGCAGCCATTTCAGCGTGACGGCGAAGACGTAGATCAGCAGGATGCCGATCAGGAAGGTCGGCAGCGACACGCCGAGCAGCGAGAGCGTCATCAAGGCCTGTGACAGCGCGCTGCCGCGGCGCAGCGCTGCATAGACGCCGAACGGAATGCCGACCGCGAGCGCGAGGACCGCCGCCACCAGCGACAGCTCGAGTGTGGCCGGCAACCGCTCGACGATCAGCGACGAGACCTTGCGGCCCTGGCGCAGGCTCAGCCCGAACTCGCCTTGCACCGCATTGCCGACGAAGCGTGCGAACTGGATCGGAAACGGCTTGTCGAGCCCCAGATCGGCGCGCAGCTGTGCACGCTGCGCGGGCGTGGCCTCCTGGCCGAGCAGGTTGGTGACCGGGTCGCCGACGTACTGGAACAGCATGAAGGAGATGAAGGCCACCGACAGCATCACGACGATGGCTTGAAGGAGTCGGCGAATGATGAAGGCGAGCATGCGTGCGTGAGGGATCCCGCGTGACTTTACTTCCGAAGCAACTTCCGAACCGCCTCGGGCAAACGCGAGGCCCGCTGCAGCGCACGCATGAAAAAGGGCCGCTCGATGGCGGCCCTGGCTGGCGAAAAGCGTTGACGATCAGAAGCGGTGGCGCAGGCCGATCGTGAAGCCGTTGCGCTTCTGGGCGCCGTTGGCTGCGCCGCCGGCACCGTTCAGGCTGACATTGCCGGTCAGCTTGGTCGTATCGGCTTCGAGGTAGGCGTCGGTGCGCTTCGACAGCGCATAGTCGGCAGCGGCGGTCAGGAATTTCGCGGTGGCATCGGCCGATGCCAGCGGCCCGCTTTGCTTTGCATGGAAATAGTGGATGCCAAGGTTCAGTTCGGTCGTGGCCTGGAAGTTGGTGCCGACGCTCCAGATCTGGCGCTTGTCGGCCGCCAGGAATGCCGCGCCGCCGAAGCCACCGTTGGCGGAGCCGGTCCAGAAGGCACCGAGCGTCGCCCTGTCGATGGCTGTCAGACCGGAGTCGACCTTGTTCTCGCCCCAGCCGACATTGAAGTACCACGGGCCTGTCTTGTACGACGCACCGAAGGTCGTGGCCTTCAACTTCTTCTCCGAGGCGAACTCGTATTCTTCATAGCCCACGCCGGCACCGATGCCGCTGTCCGAATAGCGCAGGTAGCCGCCCACTGTCTTCCCACCGGTGGGCGAACCTTCTCCGGCCGACACCTGCAGTGCAGCACGCACCGGGCCGACTTCGATCAGGTACTTGACCATGTTGTCGGCGCGCGCGCCCACCGCGAAACCGATCTCGGGCTTGTAGGCCTCGAAGTAGGGCGAATAGGGATAGGACGCGTAGGTGCTGGTGACGACATCGAACAGCACGTTGTATTGCCGACCAAGGGTCACGCGACCGAAGCCGGTCTGCAAGCCGACCCAGGATTGTTGCCAGAACTGAGCGCCGGGCTGCGTGCCGTTGTCGGGCAGCAAGCGGTGTTCCAGATTGACCAGCGCCTTCATGCCGCCACCGAGGTCTTCGACGGTGTTGATGCCGAGACGGCTCTGTGACATGCCGCCGCCGATTTCGCGCCACATGCCTTGATCACCCCCGGAGTTCTGCTCATTCGACGTGTGTCGCACCGCCACGTCGACGATGCCGTAAATCGTGACACTCGACTGCGCGAATGCCGAAGAACCCATGGCAGCGAGTGCCGCAGTCACCAAGATCGTCTTTTTCACAGTTGTCTCCTGTTGTAGTAGTGAACGAATTCTTGTTGAATTAATTGTCACGGAAGCAGCACGGTCGTGCGCTTCCGTGTTGCTACACGTTCACTGGCGTAAACCTTGATTGCGACAAAGTGCTGATCGCTCTTGTTGTATCAATTCGTGTCACTCAGGCGACACGCCCATGAAAAAGGCCGCCCGAAGGCGGCCTTTGAACGAACTGCATCAGAGTGGCACGGCAAGCCGTGCCGCTGCGATCAGAACGAGTGGCGGATACCAGCTTCGAAGCCTTGCGACTTCTGGCCAGCAGCGATGTTCGGGAGGCTGGTGGCCGAACCACCGGCCACGGCGAACTTCGCAGCGCCCTTGTTCTTGATCTGGGCGTACGACGTGTACAGCGCAGTGCGCTTGGACAGGTCATAAATCGCGCCCAGCGAGAACTGGTTGGCATCGTCAGCATCGATGCTCGTGGCGCCGATCTTGCCCTTGGCGTCCACGCGCACGTAGTTCGCGCGCAGCGTAGTCGGGCCGAACGGCACCGAAACGCCCGCTTGAACCACGTTCTGCTTTGCGTCCAGGAACTTGGCTTGAGAAACAAAGCCCATGACCTTGACGACACCGAAGTCGTACGAAGCGCCGACGTTGCCCTTCTTGTACTTGTCTTCAGCTGCGTTGGCATCGGTCGTGCCGTAGGAGCCCGACACGTCCAACGGGCCGGCTGCATAGCCGACACGGCCGGCGACGTGCTTCTTGCCCGGGGTGCCTTCACCAGCCGCCACCGAAGCGCGAGCGTAGAAACCGCCCAGCGCCGGCGTGTAGTAGCTGACCATGTTGTCGGAACGAGTGGCCGTGTCAACCAGGGTTGCACCGACGGTCGAGGGAGCGTTGAAGTGACCGACGTCACCCACACCGTTCGTGCCCATCACGTCGTAGTCGGCAAAGCCCGTGTACGTTGCGGTCAGTTCGCGGCCGGCACGGATTTCACCGAAGTTGCCGAGCAGGCTGACGGTCGAACGACGGTGCCAGAAGCGGTTCGTGCCGTTGCTGGTGGTGCCGCCGTTACCCGAGTCGGCAGCGAAGCTCGTTTCCAGCCAGAAGCCAGCCTTCAGGCCGCCACCCAGGTCCTCGACACCGCGAAAGCCGAGGCGGCTGCTGTTGAGGCCGTCGGTGCTCAGCGACTTGATCTTCGAATCGCCATTCTTGGTGTAGCGAGCGTTGACGTCGACGATACCGAACAGCGTGACCGACGACTGCGCCGAAGCTGCACCGGCAAATGCGCCCAGAGCTGCGAGAACGAGTAGAGATTTTTTCATTGCGACGATCTCCTAAGTTGAACAAGAGGTCCCGGTCACCAGAATCCCCGCCGGGGACAGACCGAGCCAACCTCCTCAGTGGAAGTTGCCGTATTGCACCAGAGCGCGGCATGTAAGCAAAGGCTCGTCACGCCGCATTGGGGCCTTCTGTTGTCTGAGCACAACGTGCACGACATCGACACGAAAGCGTGCTTGCTGCGCTGGCGCAAGCCCGCACGACCGCTCGTTCGTGCTCGTTGGTTATCCTGCGCGCATGGCTTCCACTGCAACTTCCGGCCGCTCGCTGTCGCGCGTCGACCAATGGCTGGGCGCAGCCGACAGCGCGCTCAGAACCCTGGCCGCGCCGACACCCGGCGCTGCCTCGAAACCCACGCCGGCCCGCACGCTGCCGACCCTGACGCGCACCGAGCAGCAACTGTCCGGCGCCTTGATGCGCGTCAACCACGTGGGCGAGGTCTGCGCGCAGGCGCTCTACCAGGCGCAGGCGCTGACGGCGCGCGATCCGGCCTTGCGATCGCACTGCGAGGCCGCCGCGCGCGAAGAGGCCGACCACCTGTCGTGGACGCACCAGCGGCTGGTCGAACTGCAGGCGCACCGCAGCCTGCTGAACCCGCTCTGGTACGCCGGCGCCTTCGGCATCGGCTGGGTGGCCGGACTGGCGGGCGACCGCATCAGCCTCGGCTTCATCGTCGAGACCGAACGGCAGGTCGAGGCGCACCTGGCCGGCCACAACGAGCACCTGCCCGCCGCCGACGACGCATCGCGCGCCATCGTGCAACAAATGAAGGACGATGAAGCGCGCCACGCCGAAGACGCCCGCGCGGCCGGCGGCGCCACGCTGCCGTGGCCGGTGCGCGCCGCGATGCGGCTGGCGGCCCGGGTCATGACGGCCACTGCCCACCGCATCTGACGCGATCAGGCCTCGACGAGTTCGAAGCTGGTCGTGATCTCGGCCGTCTCGGCCAGCATGATGGTCGCCGAGCAGTACTTGTCGTGCGACATCTGGATCGCCCGCTCGACCGCCTGCGCCGGCAAGCCCGTGCCGCTGACGGTGAAGTGCAGGTGGATCTTCGTGAAGACCTTCGGATCGGCCGGCGCCCGCTCGGCCTGCAGCTTCACCTGGCAGCCGGTCACCTCGTGCCGGCCGCGCTTCAGGATCAGCACCACGTCGTAGGCGGTGCAGCCGCCGGTGCCGGCGAGCACCGTCTCCATCGGGCGTGGCGCCAGGTTGCGGCCACCGCCGTCGGGCGCGCCGTCCATCAGCAGCACATGGCCGCTGCCGGTCTCGGCGACCATGCCCATTCCGGTCGCGGGCATCCAGTTGATCGTGCATTCCATCGTCTGACTCCAGGCCTTCGGCAAAGCGCCCCAGCGGGCGCCCGGCATTGTGCATCCCGTCACGGCGGCACGCGCCGCGCGAGGGAGAACCCCCGCGCGGATATTGCAGCGCAACATGACTGCGGCTACACTCGCGCAATCGATGTCTTCCGGGACATCACCGTTTGTCTCCTCCACCTCCTCCATTGGTGGATTCAGCCCAAGTCAGCAATGACTTGGGCTTTTTTCTTGCCCGCGCTCTTGCCGGTGCGCTCAAGGTGCGGTTGGCGACCACTGACGTATCATCCGGCGCCCCCAGAACAACCCCTCCGAGGAGTCCCCCGATGGCTGGCGCCGCTCGCCCGAAGAAATCGTCGCGCCCCGCGCCCGCCCAAGCCGCCGGCTCGCCGCTCGGCCTCTCCGACTACCTGCAGAAAATCCTGACGGCCAAGGTCTATGACGTGGCCGTCGAGACCCCGCTCGAGGTCGCGCGCAGCCTCTCGAAGCGCGTCGGCAACCAGGTGCTGCTGAAGCGCGAGGACAGCCAGCCGGTGTTCAGCTTCAAGCTGCGCGGCGCGTACAACAAGATGGCGCACCTGGAGCCCGCGGCGCTGAAGCGCGGCGTGATCTGCGCCTCGGCCGGCAACCATGCGCAGGGCGTGGCGCTCGGCGCCCACAAGCTCGGCTGCCACGCCGTCGTGGTGATGCCGGTGACGACGCCGCGCGTGAAGATCGATGCCGTGCGGGCGCTCGGCGGCGAGGTCGTGCTGCATGGCGACAGCTATTCCGACGCCTACGTGCACGCGATCGAGCTCGAGAAAGCCCGCGGCCTCACCTTCGTGCACCCCTTCGACGACCCGGACGTGATCGCCGGCCAGGGCACCATCGCGATGGAGATCCTGCGCCAGCACCAGGGCCCGATCGACGCGGTGTTCGTCGCGATCGGCGGCGGCGGCCTGATCTCCGGCATCGCCGCGTACATCAAGGCGGTGCGGCCCGAGATCAAGGTGATCGGCGTGCAGACCACCGACTCCGACGCGATGCTGCGCTCGGTCAAGGCCGGCAAGCGCGTGCAGCTGACCGACGTCGGCCTGTTCTCGGATGGCACCGCGGTCAAGCTGGTCGGCGAGGAGACCTTCCGGCTGACGCGCGAGCTGGTCGACGACTTCGTGCTGGTCGACACCGACGCGGCGTGCGCCGCCATCAAGGACGTGTTCCAGGACACCCGCAGCATCCTCGAGCCGGCCGGCGCGCTGGGCGTGGCGGCCATCAAGCAGTACGCCGAGACGCACAAGCTGAAGGGTCGCACGCTGGTCGCGATCACCACCGGCGCCAACATGAACTTCGACCGGCTGCGCTTCGTCGCGGAGCGCGCCGAGGTCGGCGAAGAGCGCGAGGCGCTGTTCGCGGTGACGATCCCCGAGGAGCACGGCAGCTTCCGCCGCCTGTGCGAGCTGATCGGCGCGCGCAGCGTCACCGAATTCAACTACCGCATCTCGGACGCGAACCAGGCCCATGTGTTCGTCGGCCTGGCCACCAGCAACCGCGGCGAGTCGGCGAAGATCACGCGCAGCTTCGACAAGCACGGCTTCGCGACCGTCGACCTGACCGACGACGAGCTGGCCAAGCAGCACGTGCGCCACATGGTCGGCGGGCGCAGCGAACTCGCACGCGACGAGCGGCTGTACCGCTTCGTGTTCCCCGAGCGTCCGGGCGCGCTGATGCGCTTCCTGTCGTCGATGCACCCGGACTGGAACATCAGCCTGTTCCACTACCGCAACCAGGGCGCCGACTACGGCCGCATCCTGGTCGGCATCCAGGTGCCGCGCGGCGACAAGAAGGCCTTCAAGGAATTCCTCGAAGGCCTGGCCTACCCGTGCGTCGACGAGACCGACAACCCGGTCTACCGCCTGTTCCTGCGTTGAGAACCACCGTGCGCACGCAACCCATGCAGTCTAGGGGTGACATGGCATTGCCGAGGCGGCGAACGCTGCCCCACAATCCACGCTCGACAGTCGAATTCGAAGCCAGCGAAGTGACGGTGAGGCCAGGGCGAATTCCATGACGACCGCTCCGGCACGACCCAACAACCTGCCCATGTCCGTCAACCGATCACTGATCTCTCCCACGGCCAATCCCCTTCTCGAGCAGGCGTTGCGCGAGAAGCTCAAGCGCCGCAGCGAGGTGACCGGCAACCTGGGCGAGCTCGAGCCGCTGGCGGTGCGCCTGGGGCTGATCCAGAACACGCTGAAGCCGCGTTTCAGTGCGCCGCAGATCGCGCTGTTCGCGTCCGACCACGGCCTGGCGGTCGACGGCATCAGCCCGGTCGGCCAGCCGTCGACGGCCAGGCTGGTGCAGAACCTGCTGGCCTCGCAGCTGCCGGTGTCGGTGTTCGCGCGCATCCAGGGGCTGGAGCTGAGCGTCGTCGACTGCGGCGTCGCCGAGGCGGTGGCACCGCACCCGCGGCTGATGGCCCGCAAGATCGCCCACGGCACGCGCAACGCACGGGTCAACGTCGCGATGACGCTCGACCAGGCGCATGCCGCGATCCGCGCCGGCATGGAGATCGCCGATGCGCTGCCCGGCAACGTGATCGCCTGCGCCGGCGTCGGCGTCGGCTCGCACGAGAGTGCGGCGCTGGTGCTGTCGGGCCTGTCCGGCGAGCCGATCCGCGACCTGGTATTCGGCGGCCCCGGTGCACGCGCCGACCACGAGGCCCGCTTGCTGATGGTGCTGCAGGGCGCGCAGGGTCGTCACCGCGACGTCACCGACCCGGTCGAGGTGCTGGCGGCCTACGGTGGTTTCGAGATCGCGATGATGGTGGGCGTGATGCTCGTCGCATCGAGCAAGCGCCACCTGATCATGGCCGACGGCGTACCGGCCTGCGCCGCGCTGATGGTGGCCTCGCGCATCGCGCCGACCGTGACCGACTACACCGTCTTCTGCCGCAGCCACAGCCATCCGGGCCTGACGCAGACGCTGGGCCTGTTCCATGCGCTCGCGTTGCTCGAACTGGGCATGGAGAGCACCGACGGCACCGGCGCGACGCTGGCGTGGCCGCTGGTGCGCAGCGCCGCGGCGCTGCTGACGGAAGTGGCGGAGGGTGAGGATCCCGGGCCGTCGCTGCCGGCGGAGTTCGGCCCGAACGGCCCTTCAGGACCCGGCCGCTTCAACTGAAGGTCAGCGGCTCTGGTCAGCGCGCCGTTTCGCCCGGTTTCACATACGGTGCGCGCGGGCGCCCCATGTTGTTGCCACCCTTCGACTGCGACGTCGGCGGCGGCGGAATGGCACCCTGCACCGCAGGCATCGGCGGTGCCGGCTGCATCTGCGGCGCTGCGGGCTGCATCGGCGGCGGATTCGATTGCATCGATGCGGTGTCGACCGGCGGCAGGCTCCCAGTGGCCGGCGGCGGCAGCGCCGGGATCTCCAGCACCAGCGCCGGCGTGCCCTGCATCGGCCCGATCGATGCGGTGCGCAGGCTCACGGTCTGCAGCACCCAGTTCTCGTCGACGCGGGCGCCGGCGAGGAAGGCCCGAGCCGGCTTGCCGTCGACCGCGATCAGCGCGACCCCCGGGGCCGACCCTTCGGGCCCGGTCTTCGCGGCCATCACGCCGATCAGCTTGAAGCGGTTCGCGGCCGGCGACACCTCGGCCACGGCCGCGACCGGTTCGGCGCCGAGCAGGCGTGTCAGGTCACCCCGCAGGCCGACGGAGGTGGCCACCGTCACCGCATTGGAGGGCGCAGGGGTCGGCCGCACGAACAGGCGCATCCCCCAAAACACGATGGATCCGGCCACCAAGGCCCAGATTACGAAAGCCGACAATCTCGCAGTCATTCGACGATTATGATTGATCGTTCACCTCCGAACGGTAACGTGATTGTTGCTGACACTCCTATGACCCGAGCCTCTCTTCAAGCCCCGCGTCGCCACCGCGGCTTCACGCTGATCGAACTGATGGTCGTGCTGGTGATCATCGGCGTGCTGGCCGCGCTGATCGTCCCGAACGTGCTGGACCGCGCCGCCGAAGCGCGCGTCACCGCCGCCCGCACCGACGTCAACAACCTGATGCAGGCGCTCAAGCTCTACAAGCTCGACAACCAGCGCTACCCGTCCGGCGAGCAGGGCCTGCAGGCGCTGGTCGTCAAGCCGACCGCCGGCACCATCCCGCCGAACTGGAAGCCCTACCTCGACAAGCTGCCCAACGATCCGTGGGGCAAGCCGTATCAATACGCCAACCCGGGCGTGAAAGGCGAGATCGATGTCTACAGCCTCGGTGCCGATGGCCAGGTGGGCGGTGAAGGCAAAGACGCCGAAGTCGGCTCCTGGCAATGACCCGTGCGGCGGCCCGGTGATTGCGCGCCGGGCGCACGCGGGCGGCTTCACGCTGATCGAACTGCTGGTGGTGGTGACGCTGATCGCCATCGCGTCGGCGGTGGCGAGCCTGTCGATCCGCAATCCGGCCAGCACCCGGCTCGACCACGAAGCCGCGCGGCTGGTGGCGCTGCTCGAATCGGCGCGTGCCGCATCGCGCGCCTCGGGCATCCCGGTGACCTGGCTGCCGCGTGCCGCCGAGCCGAACGCCGCCGAAGGCTTCCGCTTCGTCGGCCTGCCGACCACCAACGACCTGCCGACCAAATGGCTGACGCCCGAAGTTTCCGCCGACATCGCCGGTGCCAAGGCCATCGTGCTCGGTCCTGAGCCGTTGATCGGCGCCCAGCGCATCGTGCTGCACCTCGACGACCAGAGCGTCGCGCTCGGCACCGACGGCCTCGGGCCCTTCGTGGTGCTCGACAACGAGCAGGTCGCGCAGCCATGACCACACGCCGCCGGCATCACGGCACCGCAGCCGGCTTCACGCTGATCGAGGTGCTGGTGGCGCTGGCCATCATCGCGGTCACGCTCGGGGCCGGCATCAAGGCCGCCGGCGCGCTGACCAACAACACGCAGCGCCTGGTCGAGGTCACGGCGGCCCAGTGGTGCGCCGAAAACCAGCTCACCGGGCTGAAGCTCAGCCACACCTTCCCGAGCGTCGGCGATTCGGAGTTCAGCTGCGACCAGTTCGGCGCCAGCTACAAGGGCAAGCAGGCCACGCGGCCGACGCCGAACCCGAACTTCCGGCGCGTCGATGCGCAGATCTTCAACGAGGACGACCAGCCGGTGCTGACGCTCTCGACCATCCTGCCGCGCTGATGGACACCCGCCCCCTGCCCGTCCCCCGCACCGGCGGCTTCACGCTGATCGAGGTGCTGGTCGCGATGACCATCATGGCGATCGTCGCGATCATGTCGTGGCAGGGCGTCGACGGCATCGTGCGGGCCCGCACCGCGAGCCAGCAGCGGCTCGAGCAGGTGCTGCGCGTCAGCAGCGTGCTCGCGCAATGGGAACAAGACCTCGATTCCGCGCAGGACAGCGGCGTGCTGCCGAGCGCGATGGCCTTCGACGGCGCGTCGATGCGCGTCACGCGGCGCGTGCCCGGCGGCCTGCAGATGGTGGTGTGGTCGCTGCGCGGCGGCACCTGGCTGCGCTGGGCCGGCCCGGTCGTCACGACGGCCGCCGAGCTGCAGCAGAACTGGATGTCGAGCCAGCAGTTCCTCGGCAGCGAGGTCGGCCAGCTGCGCACGCTGACGAACCTGACCGACTGGCAGGTGTATTACTACCGCGGCAATGCCTGGACCAATGCGCAGTCCAGCGCCGACCCCACGCAGGCGACGCCCGGACAGCCGAACCCTCCCAGCGGCGTCACCACCCCGCTGCCGCAGGGCGTGCGGCTGGTGCTGAGCTTCGGCGAAGGCAGCGGCTTCTCCGGCAATGTCACGCGCGACGTGACGATCGGTCCGCAATGACGCGCCACCCCACCACCCCGGCATCCCTCCAGCGCGGCGCCGCGCTGCTGATGGCGATGATCATCGTCACGCTGATCGCGACGCTGGCGGTGTCGATGGTCTGGCAGCAATGGCGCGCGGTGCAGGTCGAGACCGCCGAGCGCTCGCGCTCGCAGTCCGCCTGGATGCTCTCCGGCGCGCTCGACTGGTCGCGCATCATCCTGAAGGAAGACGCCAAGTCCGGCGGCTCCGACAACCTCGGCGAACCCTGGGCGGTGCCGCTCGAGGAAGCGCGGCTGTCCACCTTCCTGGCGGCCGACAAGGACAACACCGACGACGCGCCCGAAGCCTTCCTGTCCGGCGGCATCACCGACCTGCAGGCGCGCTTCAACCTGAGCAACCTGGTCGACGGCGGCAAGGTCAGCGAGCCCGACCTGCTGGCATTCCGCCGGCTGTGCGAGCGTGCCAACGTCGCGGTGACGGTGGCCGACAACCTCGCGAAGGGCCTGCTGCTGGCGACGCCGCCGGTGCCCGGCGCCAGCGCCCCGGCCGGCGGCACCGCCAACGCGCCGCTGCTGCCGAAGCGCTTCGACCAGCTGACCTGGCTGGGCGTCGATGGCGCGGCGCTCGCCCGGCTCGAGCCCTACATCACCATCCTGCCGACGCGCACGCCGATCAACGCCAACACCGCCAGCAAGGAAGTGCTGGCCGCGGTGATCCCGGGCGTCGACCTGGGCACCGCCGAGCGCTTGGTGCAGGTGCGGCTGCGCACGCCGTTCAAGACACCGGCCGACATCAAGTCGCAGCTGCCCGGCACCGCCCCCGAGTTGAACCCGGCGCAGGTCGGCGTGAACACCAGCTACTTCGAGGTGCGCGGCCGGCTGCGCCTGACCGACCAGGTGCTCGAGCAGCGCTCGGTGGTGGAACGCCGCGGCACCACCGTCACCCCGTTGTCGCGGGAGCGCGTGAGTTCGATGGACAGCAGCAATTGACAAGCACTCGCAGCGCCGCCACGCTGTCGCAGGAACTACTACAACAAGACACCGTAAGTCGTTGATTTGTTAAGGTTTGCGCGCGCCGCATGCCTACAATGCCGCAGCCAACATCGCGCCCCCCATGAGCACACTCGTCATCCAGATCCCGCCCCGCCCCCGGATGCGCGCCAGCGCCCAGGGCCCGGCCGGCGTGGACGGCGCGGGCATCGAGTACGTCTACGCGATGTCGCCGGACGGCCTCTCGATGGCCACCCAGGGCCGCTGCGCCGCGTCGCTGCTGCCGAAGGCGAACGTCGTCGTCGCCGTGCTGGCCGACACCGACGTCAGCTGGCACCGCATCACGCTGCCGAAGGCCCCTGCCGCGCGGCTGCGCGCCGCCCTCACCGGCGTGCTCGAAGAAGCCCTGCTCGACGATGCCGAAGGCGTGCACCTGGCCGTCGCGCCCGAGGCCGTTGCCGGCCAGCCGACCTGGATCGCGGCGGTCGACCGCCTGTGGCTCACCGGCGAACTGGCCGCGCTCGAAAAAGCGCAGGTCTTCGTCGACCGCCTGGTGCCGGTCGCCTGGCCCGATGATCCGCCGACCGGGCACTTCGCCGAGAGCGGTGCCGACCCGCAGGGCGCCCGCGGCGCCGAAGCCATCACGCTGAGCTGGGCGCACCACGACGGTGTCGTGCTCGTCGGCCTGCAAGGCACGCTCGCGCGGGCGCTGCTGCCGCTGCCGCTGCCCGACGGCGCCCGCTGGAGCGCCACCCCGGCC
>NZ_JBFULV010000022.1:0-79766 GCF_054049715.1 Rhizobacter sp. P5_C2
GCGCCCAGGCCAGCCACACCGTGCCGACCGGCTTGCCCGGCACCGCGCCGCCCGGGCCGGCGATGCCGGTCACCGCGACCGCGAAGCGCGCCGGCGAGTGCCGCAGCGCGCCCTCGGCCATCGCGCGTGCCACCTCTTCGCTGACGGCGCCGTGCTGCGCGATCAAGGCGGCAGGCACGCCCAGCATCTGCGTCTTGGCCTCGTTGCTGTAGGTCACGAAGCCGCGTTCGAACCAGTCGCTCGAGCCGGCGACCGAGGTGCAGGCCGCGGCGATCAGCCCGCCGGTGCAGGACTCGGCCGTCGCGATCGAGCCGCCGCGCTGCCGCAGCACGCGGGCCAGCGCCAGCACGGCCGGTTCGAACTCGTTCACAGGAACCTCCACAGCGCGATCACCAGCAGCGCGCACAGCGCCGCCACGAAGTCGTCGAACAGGATGCCGAAACCCTGCGCCCAGCCGATCGGCTGGCCGCGGCGCAGCTTGAAGAGGCCGTCGGCCCAGGCGACCGGGCCGGGCTTCACCGCGTCGAAGAAGCGGAACAGGCCGAAGGCCACCGCCTGCGTGAGCAACCCGGCCGGTGTCACCAGCCACAGCACGGCCCAGAACGCGAGCACCTCGTCCCAGACGATGCTGCCCGGGTCGGCGATGCCCAGGTTGCGCGCCGTCACCGTGCAGGCCCACCAGCCGACCAGCGTGCCGACAGCCAGCACCAGCAGCCACTGCAGGTCGCCCAGGTGGGGTTGCATGATGACGAACGCGAGCCAGGCCCACAGCGTGCCGACCGTGCCCGGCGCGACCGGCGACAGCCCGCTGCCGAAGCCGAGTGCGATGACGTGCGCCGGGTGGCGGAACATGAAACCGAGCGTGGCGCGCTGCGGGGCGGGGCGCAGCGGCTGAAGCAGGGGCGGCTCGGTGGGCGTCGTCATGATTTGAAGTGGTCGAAGGCCGCGAAGCGCTGGTCGACCGCCGCGCCATCGCCGTCCACCAGTCGCAGGCCGTGCGAGGCCGGCTCGATGCGGCCGATGCGCGTCACCGTCACACCGGCTCCGTGCGCGGCTGCCAGCACGTCCGCGGCCTGCGAGGGCGGCGCGGTGAACACCAGTTCGTAGTCGTCGCCGCCGGCCAGCGTGCAGTTGCGCTGCAGCGCGAGCGGCTGCGCGGCCAGCACCGGGCTGCGCGGCAGGGCATCGACCTGCAGCGTGGCGCCTGCGTTCGAGCGCTTCAGGATGTGGCCGAGGTCGCCGAGCAGCCCGTCGGAGAGGTCGATCGCGCTGGTCGCGATGCCGCGCAGCGCGATGCCGAGCGCGACGCGCGGCGTCGGCAGCTCCATCGCGGCGCGCACCTGCTCGAAGCCGTCGCCGGCCAGCGCAATGCTGCCGCGGAACACCTCGAGCGCGAGCCGCGCATCGCCCAGCGTGCCGCTGACCCAGATCTCGTCGCCGTCGCGCGCGCCCGAGCGCAGCAGCGCCTGCCCGGGTGGCAGCTCGCCGAACACCGTGATGCACAGGTTCAGCGGGCCCTGCGTCGTGTCGCCGCCGACCAGCTCGCAGCCGTGTGCATCGGCCAGTGCCAGCAGGCCACGCGAGAAGCCGTCGAGAAAGGCTGTGTCGATGCGCGGCAGCGCCAGCGCCAGCGTGAACGCGAGCGGCTGCGCGCCGCAGGCCGCCAGGTCGCTCAGGTTGACCGCCAGCGCCTTGTGGCCGAGCCGCTCCGGCGCGACCGTCGACAGGAAGTGCCGGCCCTCGACCAGCATGTCGCTGGAGGTGGCGAGCTGCATGCCCGGTGTCAGGTTCAGCAGCGCGCAGTCGTCGCCGACGCCGAGCGCCGCGCGCCGCGCCGGCCGCGTGAACCAGCGCGCGATCAGGTCGAATTCGCCGACGCCCATCGCCTCGCTCACTTGCCGGTGCCGCCGATGTTGATCAGCGGTGCCGTCTGCATGTTCGCGGGAATCACGACGGTGGTCGTGCCGCCCTTCTCGGCGAACTTCTGCAGCGCCAGGTTCGACTCGTGCTGCAGGTACTCCCGCGTCAGGCTCTGGTTGATGATCTGGTTGGCGCGCGCGATGCCCTCGGCCTTCTTGACCTCGACCTGCGCCTCGGCTTCGGCGATCGCGATGCGCTGCTTCGTCGTCTCGAGCTGCTTCTGCGCCGCGACCGAATCCTGGATGGCTTTCTCGATCGCCGGGTCGGTGGTCAGCGAGCGGATCACGACGCGCGTGACCAGGAACACGCCCTTGTCGTTGGCATCGAGCTCGCCCTGCAGCGATTTGCGCACCGCCAGCGCCAGCTCCTCGCGCTGCGTGTGCATCACCAGGCTGTCGATGTGCGAGGCCTGCTGGTAGATCGCATTGCGCGCCAGGCGCTGCAGCAGCGCATAGGCCGGCAGGTAGACGCGGCTGCCTTCGTCGCGGGTGTGCTGGCCGGCGTACTTCACGTACAGGTCGGCGATCGAGCCGGGCATGACCCGGTAGTAGACCGTCACGTCCAGGTCGCGCAGCGACAGGTTGTCGCGGGCCTTCGGCGTCAGGTCGTTCAGGTCGAGGCCGATCTCCTTGGCCGAGAACTCCTGCACCCGGCTGATGCCCGGAAGGCCCAGGTAGATGCCGGGCTCGACTTCGTCGGGGCTGACCTTGCCGAGCGTCGTGCGGATGCCGACGTTGCCCGACTCCACCGTGCCGCAGCTGCTGAAGCCCGCCACCAGCAGCAACACGACCGCCACGGCCACGACCGTGCGGATGATTCCCTGGATGCTCATCGTCGTATCCCTCCTGTCGGCATTATGTTTCGCGCATCCGGTTGGCCAGTTCGACCGCGGACTTCACGTCCATCTTCTCGAACACGCGTGCCCGGTGCACCTCGACCGTGCGCACGCTGATGTTCAGCTCGTCGGCGATCAGCTTGTTGGGCCGGCCGTCGATCACGCGCTCCATCACCTCGCGCTCGCGCTCGGTCAGCTCGGCCAGGTGCTGCTCCAGCGTGACGCGGTCGCGCCGGCGCAGGATCGCCTGCGTGCTCTGCGCGAGCGCCTGCTCCACGCGGTCGACCAGCGCGTTGTCCGAGAACGGCTTCTCGACGAAATCGAACGCGCCGCGCTTGACGGCGGCCACCGCGGTCGGCACGTCACCGTGGCCGGTCAGGAAGATCACCGGCAGCGCCTGCAGCAGGCCACGCTCGGCCAACCGTTCGAACAGCGCCAGCCCGCTGGTGCCGGGCATGCGCACGTCCAGCACCAGGCAGCTCGGCGACGTCGGCCAGCCGGCGGAAGTGGCCGCGGCCAGGCGCGGCGCGAGCATGGTCTCGAAGGCCTCGGCGCTCGCGAAGCCTTCGGACAGCAGCCGGCGCGAGCGCAGCAGCCAGGCCAACGCCTCGCGCACGATGTCTTCGTCGTCGACCAGGTAGACCATCGGCAGGCCGAGGTGGGGCGGCGTGGTCGCGCTGCCGCCGTGGGAGGGGCTGGGGTGGCTGTGGGGGGGACTGCTGTTCATGGGCTCGCGTTCTTGCTGTCGGCGGGCAGCGTGAACCTGAATTCTGCGCCGATCACGCGCTGCGCTGCATCGAGGCGGTTCTCGAACACCAGCAGGCCGCCGTGCTGCTCGATCACCGTGCGGCACAGGCTCAGCCCGAGCCCCATGCCCTCGGGCCGGGTCGTGAAGAAGGGCGTGAACAGCCGCGGCGCGACCTCGTCGGCGACGCCGGTGCCGCGGTCGACGATGCCGAACGCGACCCAGCGGGCGTCGACTGGGCGCACGCGGATGGTCAGCTCGCGCTCGGCGGCGGGCGTGTGGGACTCCATCGCCTGGATCGCGTTGCGCGTCAGGTTCAGCAGCACCTGCTCCAGCATCGTGCGGTCGCAGACCACGCGCGGCATCGGCTTCGGCAGGTCGAGCTCGATGCGCGTGCCGCTCTTGCGCGCCTGCAGCCGCACCAGCGGCAGCACCGCGTCGATCAGCAGGTCGGCGCGCACCGGCTCGCGCGCCTGTTCGCGCCGGCGCACGAAGTCGTGCACGCTCTTGATCACGCGGCCGGCCCGCTCGGCCTGCTCGGCGATGCGCTGCGAGGCCTGGCGCAGCAGCGGCAGCGTGTCGGCGCAGTCGCCGTCGACATCGTTGATCAGGTTCAGCGAACCAGCGGCATAGCTCGCGATCGCCGCCAGCGGCTGGTTCAGCTCGTGGCTCAGCAGCGAGGCCATTTCGCCGACGGTGGCCAGCCTTGCCGTCGCCTGCAGCCGCTCCTGCTGCTGGCGCGAGACCTCCTCGATCTTGCGTTGCGCGCTGACGTCGAGCGCCGCGCTCATCCAGCCGGTGTGGCGGCCGGCGCCGTCGACCAGCGGCGCCTCGAAGATCATCACCGCGAAACGCTCGCCGGTGCGCCGCATGAACACCGTCTCGTAGCCCTCGCGCGGCGGCACCGTGCCGGCCAGGCGCACCTGCTGGCGCTTGGTGTACTCCGAGGTCAGCTCCGGCGGCCAATAGGGTGGCGTGGTCTGCCCGACCAGTTCGGCCGCGCTGAAGCCCACCATCTCGCAGAAGGCCGGGTTCACGTAGGTGATGCGGCCGTGCGGGTCGCGCGCGCGCAGCCCGGTGACCAGCGAATCCTCCATCGCCTTGCGAAAGCTCAGCGCCTCGGCGAGCGCCGACTCGGCACCGGCGCGCTTGCGCACGTCGCGCGCCAGCAGCGCCACCACGCCGCCGAGCGCGAGCGACAGCCCGAGCACCAGCGCGGTGCTGAGGTTCGGGATCAGCTGCGGCCGGCCGGCGCTGCTGTCCACCCGCAGCTGCAGGCTCAGGCCCGGCAGGTCGACCAGCCGCTCGGCGATGAAGGCCCCCGCGCCGCGCGGCAGGCCCGCGCGCGCGAGCCGCGTGCCGTCGCCCTCGATGAACGACAGCTCGTGCACCCGCTTCACCTCGCTGCCCACCGTTTCGTCCAGCAGCCGGCCGAGCGCGAAGGTGCCGGCCATGAAGCCGAGGTTCTGCCCGCTGCCGGCGATCGGGATGCAGACGTCCATCACCTCCAGGCCCAGCCCGCCGGGCAGCGGCACGAAGTAGCTGCGCGAGTACGACGGGCTGCCCTGGCGGCGCGCGGTGGTGCACGCGAGCTCGGTCTCGAGGTCGATGTCGTCGCGGCGGATCTGCGTGAAGGCCGAGCCGTGCAGCGGCGAGTCGACCGATTCGGTGATCTCCAGCTGCGCGTCGCGCCGCTCGATGCGCAGCAGTTCGCGGTGCGTGCGCAGCAGCGTGGCCGCATCCTGTTGCCACAGCGGGATCGACGGGTTGTTCCACAGCAGCGCCTGCAGGCTCTGCAGGTCGCGGCCGAGCGCCTGCTTGATGTCGCCTGCGGCCGCGGTGGCGGTGGCATCGACCTGCTCCTGCGCCCGGCTGCTCTCGTAGCCGAGCGTCAGCCACACCAGCAGCGACTGCGCGATCAGCAGCAGCGCCACCAGCGTCGCCCACGGCAGCGCGCGCCGCCAGCCCCGCGGCGGCAGGGATTCGGGGACGGAAGGGGGCGGGGGCAGCGGGGGAAGCATCACTCGGGCGCGGATCACTCGGGCGCAGGGAACACCCCGCAGTATTGCGAATGGCCGGGCCGCGCGGGTACGCAGTTTCGCGCATGGGGGCCGGCGGCGCGCTGCGCAACACTGCAATCCGCGCCCCCTCCTACAATGCTTTCCCCTTCGAGGACCCACGAGATCACGCCATGGCCCAATCAGACAACAAGCATGCGGAACTGCGCCGAGCGGCGCTGGAGTACCACGAGTTCCCGGTGCCCGGCAAGATCGCCATCGCCGCGACCAAGCAGCTGATCAACCAGCGTGACCTGGCCCTCGCGTACTCGCCCGGTGTGGCTGCGGCCTGCGAAGAGATCGTCGCCGACCCGGCCAACGCGTTCCGCTACACCGCGCGCGGCAACCTGGTGGCCGTCGTCACCAACGGCACCGCGGTGCTGGGCCTGGGCGACATCGGGCCGCTGGCGTCGAAGCCGGTGATGGAAGGCAAGGCCGTGCTGTTCAAGAAGTTCGCCGGCATCGACGTGTTCGACATCGAACTCGCCGAACGCGACCTCGACAAGCTGGTCGACATCATTGCCGCGCTCGAGCCGACCTTCGGCGGCATCAACCTCGAAGACATCAAGGCTCCCGACTGCTTCTACGTCGAGCGCAAGCTGCGCGAGCGGATGCACATCCCGGTGTTCCACGACGACCAGCACGGCACCGCGATCACCGTCGGCGCGGCCGTGCTGAACGCGCTGAAGGTGGTCGGCAAGGACATCGACAAGGTCAAGCTCGTGACCTCCGGCGCCGGCGCCGCGGCGCTCGCCTGCCTCGGGCTGCTGCTGAAGCTGGGCATGCCGCGCGAGAACATCTGGGTCACCGACCTGGCCGGCGTCGTCTACGAAGGCCGCACCGAGCTGATGGACGAAGACAAGATCCAGTTCGCCCAGAAGACTTCGCACCGCAAGCTGGCGCAGGTGATGGACGGCGCCGACATCTTCCTCGGCCTGTCGGCCGGCGGCGTGCTGAAGAAGGAGATGGTCGCGACGATGGCGGCCAAGCCGATCATCCTGGCGCTGGCCAACCCGACGCCGGAGATCCTGCCGGAAGAGGTGAAGGAAGTGCGCGCCGACGCGATCATCGCGACCGGCCGCACCGACTACCCGAACCAGGTCAACAACGTCCTGTGCTTCCCGTACATCTTCCGCGGCGCGCTCGACAGCGGCGCGACCACCATCACGATCGAGATGGAGATCGCCGCGGTGCATGCGATCGCCGAGCTGGCCCAGGCCGAGCAGAGCGAGGTGGTGGCCGCGGCCTATGCCGGCGCGACGCTGAGCTTCGGCCCCGAGTACCTGATCCCGAAGCCGTTCGATCCGCGGCTGATGATGAAGATCGCGCCGGCGGTGGCACAGGCCGCGGTCGACTCCGGCGTCGCGACGCGTCCGGTCAAGGACATGGACGCCTACCGCGAGAAGCTGCAGAGCTTCGTCTATGCCTCGGGCACGACGATGAAGCCGATCTTCACGCTCGCCAAGTGCGCCAAGCACAAGCGCGTGGCCTTCGCCGAAGGCGAAGAAGAGCGCGTGCTGCGCGCGGTGCAGGTGGTGGTCGACGAGAACCTCGCGCGCCCGACGCTGATCGGCCGGCCCGAGGTCATCGCCCAGCGCATCGAGAAGTTCGGCCTGCGCCTGAAGGCCGGCACCGACTACGACCTGGTCAACACCGAGCACGACGAGCGCTATCGCGACTACTGGCAGACCTACCACCGCATGATGGCGCGCAAGGGCGTCACCGCGCAGCTCGCCAAGATCGAGATGCGCCGCCGCCTGACGCTGATCGGCGCGATGCTGCTGCACAAGGGCGAGGTCGACGGCATGCTGTGCGGCACCTGGGGCAACACCGCGATGCACCTGCAGTACATCGACCAGGTGATCGGCCTGCGCAAGGGCAGCAAGACCTACGCCTGCATGAACGGGCTGATCCTGCCGAACCGGCAGGTGATGCTGGTCGACACCCACGTCAACTACGACCCGACGGCCGAGCAGCTGGCCGAGATCACCGTGATGGCCGCCGAGGAACTCAAGCGCTTCGGCCTGCGCCCGAAGGCGGCGCTGCTGTCGCACAGCAACTTCGGATCGAGCAACCAGCCGTCGGCGGTGAAGATGCGCGATGCGCTGGCGCTGCTGCACGAGCAGGCGCCGTGGCTCGAGGTCGACGGCGAGATGCACGGCGACGCCGCGCTCGATGCAGCCTACCGCGCCGAGCTGATGCCGACGAGCACGCTGTCCGGCGAGGCCAACCTGCTGGTGCTGCCGAACATTGACGCCGCCAACATCAGCTACAACCTGCTGAAGACGGCTGCCGGCGGCGGCATCGCGATCGGCCCGGTGCTGCTGGGCGCGGCCAAGCCGGTGCACATCCTGACGCCGTCGGCCACGGTGCGACGCATCGTCAACATGACCGCGCTGACGGTGGCCGACGCGAACGCGGCACGCTGATCGCAGCGACGATCCGACAAAAACGGCCGACGGCCGCGCACCAAGCACAGCTTGGTGCGTGCGCCAGAAATGTCCAGCGGTCGCGCACGGGCATGTGACACCTCTGTCATCGACCCGATCACGCTG
This sequence comes from Rhizobacter sp. P5_C2, assembly GCF_054049715.1. Taxonomy (NCBI): domain Bacteria; kingdom Pseudomonadati; phylum Pseudomonadota; class Betaproteobacteria; order Burkholderiales; family Sphaerotilaceae; genus Rhizobacter; species Rhizobacter sp. P5_C2. The sequence continues at coordinate 8,113 of NZ_JBFULV010000022.1, forward strand.
GTTTCTGCTCCAAGCATCGCCTGGATGTGCCGATCCATATGGTCCCAGACGAATGCGAGCATTCACTGATTTTCAGTGCGCTCTGCCCCAAATTGAGGCAGCAGCTTGAGCTTTGCGAGTTGATTCGGTACCATCCTGGTTTCCGAATTCAGGGATAACCCGTGTCTCTCTCCGGTTTGCTGGCCGGTTTTGCAAGTCAGTTCGATGGCCGAGGCCGCCGGTGTCAGCACTGGGGCCGCGCGGCAATCGTGGTGGCTGTCATGGCGGCCAGCGTGGTGTCGGTGCCTGCAAAAGAAGCGCCGCGCACAGCCGACGAGATGGTCACGGTGGCCCTCGCGACGCTGCCGGCCGAGGCCCAGGCGACAGAACGGCTGATCAGAACCGGAGGCCCGTTTCCGTATCCCAAGGATGGCAGTGTGTTCGGCAACCGCGAACGCCAGCTACCGGCACAGCGCCGCGGCTACTACCGCGAGTACACCGTGACGACCCCGGGGGCAAGGAACCGCGCTGCCAAGCGCATCGTCTGCGGTGGCTACCAGGTCACGACACCGCAGGCGTGTTACTACACCGACGACCACTACGCGAGTTTTCGCCGCATCGTGAAGTGAGGGTCAGCTGATGGATTCTTTTGAACCAAGGAGGAACGAGACCATGCTCTTGCAGACCGTCCGTCCAAACATCGTCCAGTCGATACGCGCCTACCGCGTCGAGGATTTGCAGGAAGCCGCGCAAGGCGTGGGCCAGCACTTCCTCTATGCGAACCTGACCAACGCCCAGTCCAAGCAGGACGTGCTGGACAGCATTGCCGAGTCCTTCCTGTTCCCGTCGCATTTCGGCAAGAACCTGGATGCGCTGTACGACTGCATGACCGACCTGGTGCACAAGTCGGGCACGCAACCCGGCTTCGTCGTGGTGCTGGAGCAGCTGCCCGACAACCCGCGCTTCGACCGCGAGGCCCGCGAGCAACTGCTCGACGTCTTCCGCGATGCGGCTGATTTCTGGGCGGAACGAAAAATACCGTTCAGGTGCTTCTATTCTTTTCAGTAGCCCGCTCCCAGGAACAAGGGTCATGGGAGCGGGCGACGGAAACGGCCCAGATTGCAGAGAACAAGCCAGCCAAGCCGGCGGCCAAGAGCGCAGCCAACGCGAACTTCGGAATGAACATGCCGATGATGAGTAGCGCGTTCGACACCTCGATGTGGCTGAACGCAGCCTGATCGATCGAGCCTCTGTCAAGCCCGCTTCGGCGGGCTTTTTCTTGGGCACAATGCGCCGCACACAACGACAGGGAGGAACAACCATGGCATTCGGACTTGGCGCGCGAGCGTGGCTTGCGGCGGTTTTGACGCTGGGCGCGGTCGCTGCGGCGGGCGCGCAGGAGGGCACGCAACAGGGCACGCAAGGGGGCACGCAAGAGCGCAACACGGCAGGTGAATCGCTTCCCGTCGACGTGTCGGCCTCCGGGTGGTACGTGTCAGGCGGCGTCGGCCTCAGCCGATACCGCGTGTCGAACGGGCAGGGCGGTCATGAGACCCTGACCGGACACGGTGGCAAGCTGATGCTGGGCTACCAGTTTCGCCGCTCGCTGCGGCTGGAGGCCGGCGCCGTGTCGCTCGGCTCCGACTGGCGGACCGGTCCGGCCATCGCGCTGGTCGGCGCGATCCACCTCGGCGACCACGTGGCGCTGCTCGGGCGTGTCGGCGCCTATTACCGGCGCACGGCCCGCAGCGAAGCGTTCCTCGGATTCGACACCCACGATCGGGACGAAAAAGGCACCGAGCCGACGCTGGGAATCGGCGTCGAGTGGTACCTGCAGCCCCGGTTGTCGGCGTTGCTGGAGGTCGAGTCCTACGAGTCGCAACTGAAGTACATCTTCGACGACACGCGCGGTGCCGACATGACCACGCTGTCGCTGCGCTATCGGTTCTGAACTAGGGCTGCTGCACCGCCCGCACCAGCGCCAGGTAGTCCGCGACCGGTACTTCCTCGGCGCGGCGCTGCACATCGAAGGTCCCTGCGAAGCCGCGCTCGTCGAGCCAGCGGCCCAGCGTGTGGCGCAGCAGCTTGCGCCGCTGCGAGAACGCCACCATCACCAGTTCGCCCAGCAAGGCCTGCGGCACGCCGGCGGCAGCGGGCAGCGGCTGCATGCGCACCACCGCCGAATCGACCCGCGGCGGCGGATCGAAGGCTTCGGGCGGCACGTCGAGCACCGATTCGATGTCGTAGCGCCACTGCAGCATCACGGTCAGCCGGCTGTAGTCCTTGTTGCCGGGAGAGGCGGCCATGCGGTCGACCACCTCCTTCTGCAGCATGAAGTGCTGGTCCTGCACCTGGTCGACGGCGTCGAGCAGGTGGAACAGGATGGGCGTCGAGATGTTGTAGGGCAGGTTGCCGACGACCCGCAGCTTCTGGCCGGCCTGCGCGGCCAGCGCGGGGAAATCGACCTTCAGCACGTCGGACTCGACCACCGTCAGCTCGCTGCGCTTGCGCAGCCGCGCTGCCAGGTCGCGGTCGAGTTCGATCACCGTGAGGTGTTCGCTGCGCGCGACCAGCGGGTTGGTCATCGCGCCGAGCCCCGGCCCGATCTCGACCAGCGCCTGGCCGGGCCGCGGGTCGATCGCATCGACGATGGCGCCGATCACCGCGCCATCGGACAGGAAATGCTGCCCGAAGCGCTTGCGGGGGATGTGCTTCATCGGGCCGGCGCGGCCAGGCTCACTGCGGCGCCTCGCGCATCTCGATGTAGGCCCGCGCGCGCAGGTCGCGTGCCCAGGCGGTGTAGGCCTCTTCGAACTTCTGCTCGCGCAGGATGTTGCGGGCCTGCTCGCGCTGCTGGCGCAGGTCGAGCGACATCTTGCGCCGCTCGATCACCTGGATCAGGTGCACGCCGAAGCGCGAGACGACCGGTTCCGACAGCCCGTTGATCGCCAAGGCGTTCATCGCCTCTTCGAACTCCGGCACGAAGCCGCCCGGCGACACCCAGCCGAGGTCGCCGCCTTGCGGCGCGCTGCCGTCCTCGGAGTTGTCGCGTGCCAGCTGGTCGAAGTTGCGCGAACCGCTCTGGATCTGCCGCTTCATCTCCTGCAGCCGCCGCACTGCCGCTTCTTGCGAGAGCTGCGGTGACGGGCGCAGCAGGATGTGGCGGGCGCGCGTCTGCGTCACCGAGAAGGCGCCGCCCTCGCGCTTGTCGATCAGCTTCATCACGTGGAAGCCGGCACCGGAGCGCAACAGCGTCGGCGCCACCTCGCCCGGCTTCAGGCCACGCACGGCCTCGACGAAGATATCGGGCAACCGGTCGGCCGGGCGCATGCCGATCTCGCCGCCGCGCGCCTTGTTGCCATCTTCGGACACCTCGCGGGCGACCACCTCGAACGGGCTGCTGCTGCGCACGCGGTTCAGTGCCGCTTCCGCCTTGGTGCGGCGCTCGGCGATCAGGCTCTCGCTCGCGTTCTCGGGCACCGTGACCAGGATCTGCGCGATGTTGTATTCGGTCGCGCTGCCGGCCGCGGCGCGCTGCTTGTCGAGCACCGCGTCGACCTCGGCGTCGGTGATCGTGATGCGCGCCTGCACCTCGCGCTCGCGCACCCGCTCGACCTGCAGCTGGTCGCGCACGTTGTTGCGGAAGCGCACGTAGTCGATGCCTTCCTTCTTGAGCCGCTCGCGCAGCTGGGCCGGCGTCAGCTGGTTCTGCGCGGCGACATTGGCCACCGCGCGTTCGAGCTCGACGTCGTCGACGCGCTGGCCGACGTCGCGGGCATTGGTGATCTGCACGCGTTCGTCGATCAGTGCGTCGACCACCTGGTGGCGCAGTTCATCGTCGGGCGGCAACTTGGACTTGCTGCGCTGCGCTTCTTCACGCAGCCGGTCGATGCGCTGCTGCACCTCGCCGGCGGTGACCAGCTCCTGGTTGACGATCGCGACGATGTAGTCGGCGGTCTGGGTGCGCGAGCGCGAGGCAGGCGCCGTGGTCTGGGCCTGCACGGCCGACGTCGCGACGGTCGCGGACAGCAGCGACATCAGCGCGCGGGAAGCAAGGCGTTGGAATGCAATCATGGTGTCGTGGGGCTCGCAGCGGGCGCGGCAGAATCGTCGCGCAGCAGGCGGTAACCGGGGATATTGTCCTTCAAGACCTTCAGCGGGTTGGTGCCGAGGCGCGACAGGCCGATCAGCTCCAGCTCGAAGCCGAGCTGGGTGGTCGCTTCCTGGTCACTGGTCGACGAGCGCTTCGCGATCACGCGGCCGATCCAGCAGCCGGCGTCGTACTCGAAGCCGACCACCGAATCGATGAGCCGCCGTTCGGTCACGTTGTAGCTCATGCGTCCCACCGAGTACCAGGCTCCGATGCAGCGGCCACCGCGATCGCTGCTCTGGCCGGGCCGACCGTACAGCGGCCACTGCCAGCCCACCTCGAACTGCTCGCTCACGCTCGGCTTGCCGGGGGGAGCGCTGTCGATGCGATTGAAGCGGTAGTTGGTGTTGATGGTGCGGTACGGGCCGGGTGAATAGCGCACGCCGACGATCGAACGCACGGTCTTGCGCTGCTCGGGGCTGTACTGCATCGCGGTGTCGAAGCGCCAATGCTTCAGCAGGCCCGACGACCCGGTCAGCAGCAGGTCGGACACGCTCTGCGAGATCGGATCCCCGGTGGGTGTGATGCGCTGGTCCTCGAACAGGTAGCGCTGCGCCAGGCCCAGGCGGAGCAGCTCGGAGCCGTCGCCCGAGTCGAGCATGCGGGTGGTGACGCCGGCGGTCAGCTGGTGCGCGTCAGACACCCGGTCGATGCCCGAGAAGCTGTTCTCGGTGTAGATCGAGTCGAAGTTGAAGTCCTTCTCGGCCGAATCGAAGTTCGGCAGGTTAAATTGCTGGCGGTAGGGCGTCTTCGTGTAGAAGAGGCGTGGCTCCATGGTCTGGCGTGCCGGGCGACCGAACAGCTGCGTGTCGCGCTCGAGCACCCAGGCGCTGTCGAGGCTGAAGGTCGGGATCACGCGGTGGAATCGGTCGTAGCCACCGCCCATCGGGAGATCGAGCCGGTAGCTGGCGGCGTTCACCAGCACCTTCGGGGTCAGCGTCCAGCCGGGCGTGCCGAACGGCCACGCGAGCGAGCCCAGCAGATGCAACCGCGAGCCGAGCGGCCGTGGGTTTGACGCCGTATCGCCGGGCGAGATGCCGACCAGGTGGCCTTCCGGGTTGACGAAGCGGTTCGCCTCGGCCTCCATGCCGAACTCGAGCCCGCCGAACAGCGGCTGCCAGGTGCGCACCCCGACCTGCGGCAGCCGGTCGTAGGGCGTCGCCAGCGGGCTGTCGACATCCTGCAGCACCTGCCAGCGCTGGACGCGCGCATAGGTGGTCCAGAGGCCGAAATCGCTGGCCACCCGTGCATCGCCGAGCAGCAGGCGCGGCGTCAGGCTGTTGATGCCGCGCGGCAGGTCTTTCCAGTAGTCGTCGTCGCTCACGCGCATGACGTTGGTGCTGTAGCGCGTGTTGCCGAGCAGCAGGCCTTCCTGCTCCAGGTTGAACGCGCTGCGGGTGATGCCGGCCTGGCGGTCGTTCGGCAGCAGGTTCAGGTCGACGCGGCCTGTGTGGCCCGGCTCGAGGTAGCGGAACTCGGTGTCGAGCGCCGCGCCGCGCTTGGAGATGATGGCCGGCGTCAGCGTCGCGTCGCGGTTCGGCGCGATGTTCCAGTAGTACGGAACGGCCACCTGCAGGCCGCTCTTGTTGTCGATGTCGATGCTCGGCGGCAGCCAGCCCGACTTGCGGTCGTCGCTCAGCGGAAAGCTCAGCACCGGGGCCGCGAGGATCGGCACGCCGTAGAAGCGCAGCACCGCGCCCTGCGCGATGCCTTCGTTGTTCGCGAAGTCGAGCTTCACGCGGTCGGTCGACAGGACCCACGCCGGCGTGCTGCCGTCGGTGTCGTCGACGCGGCAGCTGGTGTACGTGGCACCGGTGGCGACGATCAGCTGCTCGCCGAAGAAGTCGAGCCGCTCGGCGCTGCCGCCGGCCTGGGTGCGCGAGAAGAAATAGGTCGGTCGCAGGAAGAAGCCTTCGAAGCGCTCGACCTTCAGCTGCAGCTCGGGGCCGGTGTAGACGTTGCCGTCACGGCTGACGCGCACCTTGCCGGTGGCATGGGCCAGGTCGCTGACCTGCTCGTAGGTCATGCGGTCGGCGCTGATCTGCATCGGGCCGCGCTGGAAGCGGGCGTTGCCTTCGGCGATGACGTCCTGGTCGGGGCGGGCGCGGACCTCGTCGGCCTCGAGCACCATCGCGTTGACGGGGGCCGAGGCGGCGGATGCGGCCGCAGCCGGCGCGACCGCGGATGCCGCAGAAGCCGCAGAAGCGGGAGCATCAGGCGGCACGACCGCCTGCGCCCAGCCGGTCGACAGCCAGCCCGCGGCCGAGGCCACGAGGCTCAGGCGGATCGCGCAGACGGAGAGTCGAAGAGGGAACGGCGGCAGCAAGGGAGCGAGGGCATCAAGGGCGGAGGGACGGCTCGGTGCCGCGGCACCGGCACGATGCCAGGCGGCGCGCCCAGGGCGATTTGTAGAATCGATTATCCACGAGCAGTATCCCCACATGCCCTTGACCCCTGATCCGACGACCTCCGAGTCGACCGTGCCCCCGCTGGCCTGGCCTGACGACAGCCGCCGCGTCGCCTTCGAAAGCTGGCTGCGGCAATTGGCGGGCCGGGGCATTCACGCGAGCGGCGCGCGCCCGGCCAGCAACGACGCCAGCTTCCGCCGCTACCTGCGGGTCGACACCGAGGCCGGCACGCGCATCGTGATGGACGCGCCGCCCGAGAAGGAGGACTGCCGCCCGTTCGTGAAGGTCGCCGCGCTGCTGCGCGCCGCCGGCCTGAACGCGCCGGAGGTGCTCGACTGGCATGCCGACGACGGCTTCATGCTGCTGTCCGACCTGGGCGACCAGACTTATCTGTCGCAGCTCGACGACCACAGCGCGCCGGCGCTGTATGCCGATGCGAGCCAGGCGCTGGTGCGCCTGCAGGGCATCGAGGCGGCGTCGCAGCTGCCGGCCTACGACCGCACGCTGCTGATGCGCGAGATGCAGCTGTTCCCCGACTGGTACGTGAAGCATGCCGGACAGGTGCTGACGGCGGACGAGCAGACCCAGTGGGCCGCTTGCGTCGAGCGCATCGTGCAGAACAACCTGGCCCAGCCGATGGTGCTGGTGCACCGCGACTACCATTCGCGCAACCTGATGGTCTGCCCCGCCGCCGGCGCGGCCACCAACCCGGGCATCCTCGATTTCCAGGACGCCGTCTGGGGCCCGATCACCTACGACCTGGCCAGCCTGCTGCGCGACGCCTACGTCGAGCTCCAGGAAGACGTGCAGATCGACCTCGCGGTGCGCTATTGGGAGCGGGCGCGCAAGGCCGGCCTGCCGGTGCAGGACGACTTCGGCGAGTTCTGGCGCGATTTCGAATGGATGGGCCTGCAGCGCCACCTGAAGGTGCTGGGCATCTTCGCGCGGCTGTACCACCGCGACGGCAAGGACGGCTACCTGCAGAACCTGCCGCTGGTGTGGCGCTATGCGCACCGCACCGCCAGCCGCTACAACGGGCTGGGCGCGCTGGCGCGGCTGCTGGAGCGCCTCGTCGGCGAGACGCGCCAGGACGTGTTCAGGTAGTCAGCGGGTCTCGCAACCGGCCGCCGCGAGCCAGGGGTCGGTCTCGCCGCCGCCGAAGGTCTCGAGCAGGAAATCGATGAACGCCCGCGTGCGTGCCGGCACGTGCTTGCGCGTGGGCATCGCGGCATACAGCGTCGTGGTCAGCAGGTGCCAGCGCGGCAGCACGCGTTCGAGCGCGTGCTCCATCAGCGCGTCCTCGACGACGAACGACGGCAGCCCGGCGATGCCCATGCCGGCCAGCGCCGCGGCGTACATCGTGTCGATGTGCGTCGTGCCGAGCGCGGGGCGCCCCGGTGTCAGCGTGTAGGTCTCGCCGGACGGCTCGTCGTCGCCCCAGACGCCTTCGTGGAAGGTCAGCTCGCGCAGGAAGGTCGGCACCATCGCCTCGTGGCCGGCCAGTTCCGACGGGTGCACCGGGCGGCCACGGCGGTTCAGGTAATCGGGCGACGCGCAGGTGATGACCTCGGAGCGCGCGAGGCGCCGCGCGACGAAATCGCCATCGAGCGGGCGGTCGCCGACCGACAGGATGCTCACGTCGAAGTTCTCGTCGACCGCCTCCACCGGGCCGGGGCACGACAGCTCGATCGTGACCTTCGGGAACAGCGCGCGGAACTTGGGCAGGTGCTTGGCAATCTGGTGCACCGCGAAGGCCGGCGGCGCCAGCACGCGCAGGTGGCCGCGCGGCTCGGAGGTGGCGGCGCTCGCGAGCGCCTCGGCTTCTTCGACCTCGGTCAGGATCTGCTGCACGCGTTCGAGGTAGAGCTCGCCGGTGTCGGTGAGCGCGAGGCGGCGCGTCGTGCGGTTGATCAGCCTGGCGCCCAGGTGCTCTTCGAGGTCGGCCACGAGCCGCGTCACGACCGCGGGAGACAGGTTCAGCCGGCGTGCCGCCGACGCGAAGCTGCCCTCTTCAATCACCCGGGAAAACACCCGCATCGAATGCAGCCGATCCATTCTTTCACCCTCATTGTTTCTTTTTTGACAATGCGGCATTGAAGCACGTGCTGTTTATTGATTCAAGCGCAATGTCTACAGTTCACCCCATCGATGAGGCCAACGCAACAAGTGACTCACCGAGGCTGGACAAGACGGCTCTAACCCCTGAAGCCGCCCTGCCTGGAAACGTCAACCTTCTGAAGGAATTCATCATGACCACCAAGAACTTCGCCGCCCTTGCCACCGTCGCCCTTGCCCTGGCTGGCGCCTCCGTCACCGCGTTCGCTGGCGACACCGGCCTGACCCGCGAGCAAGTGCGTGCCGAACTGGCCCGTGCCCGTGCCAGCGGCGAGCTGCTGCCGAACTCGGAAAGCTACGGCTACAACAACGCATCGATCACGCTGCCGAAGGCCGCGGTGGCCGCGACCGCCGACAGCGGCAAGAGCCGCGAGCAAGTGCGCGCCGAACTGGCCCGTGCCCGTGTCGACGGCACGCTGGTCCCGAACTCGGAAAGCTACGGCTACGCCACCCCGGTGGTCACCGGTGCCGCCAGCCGCACCCGTGCCGAAGTCCGCGCCGAAGCCATCGAAGCGGCCAAGACGCACAAGAGCGATGCCAGCTATGGCGCCCTGTCGACCGGCTACTGATCGCTGACGCGCCTGTCGGGCGCTTCGGTTGAGGGACACCGCAGAAGCCGCCTCCGGGCGGCTTCTGTCGTTACGGCGTGAGTTCCGCGCGAGAATGGCGCATCCCCCAACCTCCGATGCGGCGCACGCCACAAGCCTGCGCCGCCTTGCATTGGCGCCGCCATGTCAGCCTTCTTCCTGAAACGCATCCGCCCGACCGCCGTGCCCCACGGCGAGCCGCCGGCCGGCCTGCTGGCCTTCTACTGGCACTTCATCCGGCAGACGCGCCCGCTGTACGCCGCGATGTTCGTCACCGGCCTGGCGGTCGCGCTGATCGACACGCTGGTGCCGGTCTTCATCGGCAAGCTGGTCACGCTGATGGAAGCGCCCGACCGCGCCGCGGCGTTCAGCGCCGCAACCCCGATGCTGCTCGGCATGGCCGCGCTGGTGCTGATCGGCCGGCCGCTCGCGATGATCCTCGATGCCACCGTGCGCAACATCGCGGTGATCCCGGGCGTCACCAGCCTGATCCGCTGGCAGAGCCACTGGCACGTGGTGCGCCAGAGCTGGCCGTTCTTCCAGAACGATTTCGCCGGCCGCATCGCCAACCGCGTGATGCAGACCAGCAATGCGCTGCGCGAGAGCGTCGTCAGCTCGATCCGGGCCATCTGGTACATCATCATCTACGGCCTCACGTCGCTCGCGCTGATGGCCAGCGCCGATTGGCGCCTCGCGGTGCCCACCGTGTTCTGGTTCGCCGGCTACGTGGTCTTCCTGCGCCATTTCGTGCCGCGCATGCGCGACCTGGCGCGTGCCAGTTCCGAACTGCGCTCGGCCGTGATGGGCCGCGTGGTCGACAGCTACACCAACATCCTGACCGTCAAGCTGTTCGCCCGCGCGCGCGACGAGGACGCCTACGTGCGCGAGACGCTCGACGAGCACACCCTCGCGATCGCCGCGCACATGCGGCTGACCACCCAGTTCATGGCGACGCTGTCGACGATGAACGCGCTGTTTCTCGTCAGCACTGCGACGATCGGCGTGCTGCTGTGGGCGCACGGCCAGATTCCCGCCGGCCTGGTGGCGACCGCGCTGCCGCTGGCCTGGCAGATCGCGAGCGTCGCCGGCTGGGTCAGCTGGGAGGTGACCGGCATCTTCGAGAACGTCGGCGTGGTGCAGGAGGGCATGGAGACGATCGCGGTGCCGCACACGCTGGTCGACCGGCCCGATGCGCGCGAGCTGGCGGTGCCGCGGGGCGAGATCCGCTTCGAGCACCTGACCTTCACCTACGGCCGCAGCGACGGCAAGCGCGTGCTCGACGACCTGAACCTGGTCGTGAAGCCGGGCGAGCGGGTCGGGCTGGTCGGCCGCTCGGGCGCCGGCAAGTCGACGCTGGTGAACCTGCTGCTGCGCTTCCACGAGGTGGAGCAGGGCAGCATCCGCATCGACGGACAGGACATCGCCGGTGTCACGCAGGAGAGTCTGCGCGGCGCGATCGGCCTGGTGACGCAGGACACCTCGCTGCTGCACCGCTCGATCGCGGCCAACATCGGCTATGGCCGCCCGGGCGCCACGGCGGCCGAGGTCGAGGCGGCGGCCCGCAAGGCGCAGGCGCATGCCTTCATCCTGGAGCTGCAGGACTGGAAGGGCCGCACCGGCTACGAGGCGCACGTCGGCGAGCGCGGCGTGAAGCTCTCCGGCGGCCAGCGCCAGCGCGTCGCGATCGCGCGCGTGGTGCTGAAGGACGCGCCGATCCTGGTGCTGGACGAGGCCACGTCGGCGCTCGACAGCGAGGTCGAACTCGCGATCCAGGACCAGTTGCTGAACCTGATGGAAGGCAAGACGGTGATCGCGATCGCGCACCGGCTGTCGACGATCGCCCGCATGGACCGGCTGATCGTGCTCGAGCAGGGCCGCATCGTCGAGCAGGGCACGCACGACGAACTGCTGCAGCTCGACGGCCACTACGCGATGCTGTGGAAGCACCAGTCGGGCGGCTTCCTGCCGTACGACCAACCCCTGCCGGCCGACCCGGGCGCGGACGACGAGGCCGTGATCGACGACGCACCCGTCGACGAGCTGCGCTCGGCCCAGCAGCCCGAGCCCGCGGGACAATAGCGCCCATGCTCCGAATCACCGAACTGCGCCTGCCGCTGGCCCATGCCGAAGGCGCGCTGCGCCCGGCCGTGCTGCAGCGCCTGGGGCTGGCCGAGGCCGCGCTGAAAGCCTTCACCGTCTTCAAGCGCAGCTACGACGCGCGCAAGAAGGCGGCCATCGTGCTGATCTACACGGTCGACTGCGAACTCGCGGACCCGGCCGACGAAGCCGCGCTGCTGCAGCGCTTCGCGGCCGACCCGCACGTCAAGCCGTCGCCCGACACCCGCTACCGCTTCGTCGGCCATGCGCCGGCCGATTTCCAATCGTCGGGCCGGTCGCGCCCGCTGGTCGTCGGCTTCGGGCCCTGCGGGCTGTTCGCCGCGTTGATCCTCGCGCAGATGGGCCTGCGGCCGATCGTGCTGGAGCGCGGCAAGGAGGTCCGCCAGCGCACCCAGGACACCTGGGGCCTGTGGCGCAAGAACATCCTGAACCCCGAATCGAACGTGCAGTTCGGTGAGGGCGGTGCCGGCACCTTCTCCGACGGCAAGCTGTGGAGCCAGATCAGCGACCCGCGCCACCTGACGCGCAAGGTGCTGGCCGAGTTCGTCAAGGCCGGCGCGCCGGAAGAGATCCTGTTCGTCAGCAAGCCGCACATCGGCACCTTCCGGCTCGTCAGCATGATCGAGAAGATGCGGGCCGACATCGAGGCGGCGGGCGGCGAGATCCGCTTCGAACAGCGCGTGACCGATGTGCTGATCGAGAGCGATCACATTCGCGGCGTGACGCTGGCCTCGGGCGAGCAGCTGCGCGCCGACCACGTCGTGCTCGCGCTCGGCCACAGCGCGCGCGACACCTTCGCGATGCTGCACGAGCGCGGCGTCTACATGGAAGCGAAGCCGTTCTCGGTGGGCTTCCGCATCGAGCACCCGCAGTCGATCATCGACCGTGCGCGCTTCGGCCCGAACGCCGGCAACACCATCCTCGGTGCCGCCGACTACAAGCTGGTGCACCACGCGGCCAACGGCCGCTCGGTCTACAGCTTCTGCATGTGCCCGGGCGGCACGGTGGTCGCGGCGACCTCCGAGCTCGGCCGCGTCGTCACCAACGGCATGAGCCAGTACTCGCGCAACGAGCGCAACGCGAACGCCGGCATCGTGGTCGGCATCACGCCGCAGGACTACGCGCAGGACCCGAACGCCCCGGGACCGGTCTCGCCGCTGGATGGCATCGAGTTCCAGCGGCGCATCGAGTCGCGGGCCTTCGAACTCGGTGGTGGCAACTATGAAGCGCCGGGCCAGCTGGTCGGCGATTTCGTGAAGGGCCAGCGTTCGCGCGAGTTCGGCAGCGTGCAGCCGTCGTACAAGCCGGGCGTGCTGCTCGGCGACCTGCACCCGAGCCTGCCCGACTACGCGATCGAGGCGATCCGCGAGGCGCTGCCGGCGTTCGAGCGGCAGATCAAGGGCTTCTCGATGCCGGATGCGGTGCTGACGGGCGTCGAGACGCGCACCTCGTCGCCGTTGCGCATCACGCGCGGCAAGGATTTCCAGAGCCTGAACGTCAAGGGCCTGTACCCGGCGGGCGAGGGCGCGGGCTATGCCGGCGGAATCATGTCGGCCGGCGTCGACGGGATCGAGGTTGCCGAGGCGCTCGGCGCGTCGATGTTGACTAGGGGCTGACCAGGAAATCCAGCGCGAGCGTCGCGAGCACCTTCACGCCCAGACGCATCGCCCCTTCGTCGAAATCGAAATCCGGCGCGTGGTTCGGCGGCGCGTTCTGCGGCGTCTTGCCGGGCGGCGTCGCGCCGAGGATGAAGAACAGCCCCGGCACCTGCTTCTGGTACTCCGAGAAATCTTCCGACGCGCTGATCTTCGGCAGCTCGATCACCTGGCCGCCGCTCGCGCGCTGCAGCGACGGCATCATCCGCGCCAGCAGCTCGCGCGGGTTGTCGGTGACGGCATAGGTGGCCGGGCCGAAGCTGACGCTCGCCTGCGCGCCGCTGGCCGCGGCGATCGATTCGGCGGTCGTCACGATGCGGCGCTTCGCGTCCTCGCGCATGTCCTCGTCGAAGCTGCGCAGCGTGCCGCGCATCTCGACGCTGTCGGGCAGCACGTTCTCGCGGTTGCCGCCGTGGATCGACGAGATGCTCAGCACCGCCGGCTCGTGGCTGATGTTGAGCTGGCGGCTGACGATGGTCTGCAGCCCGGTGACGATCTGCGCCGCGACAACGATGGGATCGACCCCCGCCCACGGCGCGCCGCCGTGCGTGCCGCGGCCCCGCACCGTGATGCGCAGCGAATCGGCGCCGGCCAGCATCGGCCCGCCGCGCACGCCGAGCATGCCGGAGGCCAGGTTCGGCGAGAGGTGCAGGCTGAACACCGCATCGACCTTCGGCCGCTCGAGCACGCCTTCCTCGACCATCGCGCGCGCGCCCCAGCTTTCGGCGGCGGTCGACGGCAGATCGGCGAGGCCCTCTTCGGCCGGCTGGAAGATGAACTTCACCGTGCCCGGCACCTGCGCACGCAGCCCGGCCAGCAGCTCGGCCACGCCCATCAGCATCGCGGTGTGGCCGTCATGCCCGCAGGCGTGCATCACCGGCGTCTGCACGCCCTGGTAGCGGCCGGTCTGTTGCGACGCGAACGGCAGGTTGGTCGACTCGGCCAGCGGCAGCGCGTCCATGTCGGCGCGCAGCGCCACCACCTTGGAGCCGGGCAGCCCGCCGCGCAGCAGGCCGACCACGCCGAGGCCGCCGACGCCGGTCTTCACCTCCATGCCGAGCCGGCGCAGGTGCTCGGCCACCAGCGCGGCGGTGCGCACTTCCTGGCCCGACAACTCGGGGTGGGCGTGGATGTCGCGGCGCCAGGCGATCACCCGAGGCACGATCGGCGCGAGGCGCGCATCGAGGGCCGGAAGGTCGGTGCCTTGGGGCTGCGCCAGTGCGGTGCCGGCGAGAAGGCTGCAGGCGAAGAATTGCGCGGCCCTTCGATACCTCAGGGTGAACGGGCTCTTTGTGTTCGCTGGTCGCGTTACACCTACCGTTCGGGCTGAGGTATCGAAGCCGGGCACCAACCGCGCCAAGCTCAAGGGCACGCAGCCATCACCTGCGCCACCGCCGCCGTCAGCTTCTTCCCATACGGCACATGCAGGAACTCGTTCGGCCCGTGCGCGTTGCTCTTCGGGCCGAGCACGCCGCAGACCATCATCTGGGCCTTCGGGAAGCCCTTCTGCAGCAGGCTCATCAGCGGGATCGTGCCGCCCTGGCCGACGTAGCCGCACGGCGCGCCGAACTGCGCCTGCGATGCGCCGTTCAGCGCATCTTCCAGCCACGGCGCGAGGCTCGGCGCGTTCCAGCCGCTCGCGCCATGGGCGCCGGCGCGGCCGTCGGCAGCAAAGGTCACGCGCGCGTTGTACGGCGCGTTGTCCTCGAGCAGCGCCTTCAGGCGCTCCGCCGCCTCGTTGCCGTCGATCAGCGGTGGCAGGCGCAGGCTCAGCTTGAACGCGGTGTACGGCCGCAGCACGTTGCCGGCGTTCTTCAGCTCGGGGAAACCGTCGGCACCGGTGACGCTCAGCGTCGGGCGCCAGGTGCGGTTCAGCAGCGCCTCGGTCGGGTCGGTGGTGGTCGGCAGCGTCGGGCCGCCGTCGGCACCGCAGGCCCACGGGAAGCGCTTCCAGACCTCGTCGCCGAGGATCTGCGCCGTGGTGCGGGCCTGCGCGAGGCGGTCGCCGGGCACCTCGCAATGAAAGCTCTCCGGCAGCAAGCGGCCGGTCTTGCTGTCTTCGAGCCGGTCCAGCACCTGGCGCAGGATGCGGAAGCTCGACGGCACCAGGCCGCTGGAGTCGCCGGAGTGGATGCCCTCAGTCAGGATCTCGACCTTCAGCACGCCGCTGACCATGCCGCGCAGGCTGGTCGTGAGCCACAGCTGGTCGTAGTTGCCGGCGCCGCTGTCGAGGCAGACGACCAGGCTCACGTTGCCCAGCCGCTCGCGCAGCACGTCGAGGTAGGCCGGCAGGTCGAACGAGCCGCTTTCCTCGCAGGCCTCGATGATGCCGACGCAGCGCGGGCGCGGAATGCCCTGCCGGTCGAGCGCCATGATCGCGGTCAGCGATGCGTAGACCGCGTAGCCGTCGTCGGCACCGCCGCGGCCGTACAGCAGGCCGTTCTCGTACTTCGGCGTCCAGGGCCCGAGGTCGTTGCGCCAGCCGTTGAATTCGGGTTGCTTGTCGAGGTGGCCGTACAGACAGATGGTGTCCGTGCTGCCGGGCTTGGTGGCCGGCACCTCGAAGAAGATCACCGGCGTGCGGCCTTCGAGCCGCACCACCTCGAGCGTCAGGCCGGCGACCTTCTTGCTTTCGACCCAGCTCGCGGCGTCGCGAATCACCCGCTCGATGTGGCCGTTCTTCTGCCAGTCGGCATCGAACATCGGGCTTTTCGCCGGGATCGCGATGTAATCGGTCAGCGCCGGAACGATCTCTTCATCCCAGGTGCGGTTCGCAAACTCGGCGATGGCGGTGGCTTCGTCGGGTTGCAGCGGAAGGTTGGGGTCGCGAGCGTTCATGCCGGTTCTCCTGGTGCGAGGTCCCTTGTGGGGAATCGCAGAGTGTAAAACCGACCGCACCAGGCGATGCAGATCCGACCCACAAGGGCACACGATGAAACGGAGATGCGCGAATGCGTCACACAGGACGCGCGCGCCGGTCAGGCCACGGCGAAGCGGCGCAATCCGGCCTGCAGCGCGGCGAACACCTCGGCCCGCTCGGGTTCGTTGAAGATCTCGTGGAACAGCGGCGTGAATTCCTGTGCGGTGACGACTGCCTGCGGTGCTGCCGCGGCGAAGGCCTGGCTGCCGGCTGGCGCGACGCAGCGGTCGCTGCCGGCGTACAGCAGCAGCGTCGGCACGGACCATGCGGCCGCGCGGGCGCGCACCCACTCGCCGCCGTCGACGATGAAGCGCACCAGCCGCGGCGTCACGCGGTCGTGCACCAGCGGGTCGGCGACGTAGGCCGCGACGACCGCCGGGTCGCGCGAGATCCAGGCCGGCTTCAGCCCGTTGCCGACCGCGAGCGACGGCGCGATCGGGCCGAGCAGCGCGAGCAGCAGCTTCTGCGCGCCGTTCATGCCGGGGTCGAGCGCGGGCGACGACATCACCAGGCCGTCGACCGGGCGCCACCACGGCGCCTTGGTGTCGGCGGCGAAGCGCGAGACGACCAGCCCGCCCATGCTGTGGCCGAGCAGCACCAATGGTCCGCGGTGCGCGGTGCGGGCCGCATCGATCACGTGCGACAGGTCGTCCATCAGGTCGTGCGCGGTGGCGAGCTGCCCGCGGCCGCCCTCGCTGCGGCCGTGGCCGCGCTGGTCGTACGCCAGCACATGCCAGCCCCAGCCGTTCAGGTGCGCGATCACATGGGCGTAGCGGCCCGCATGCTCGCCCAGCCCGTGCACCAGCACGACGACGCCGTGCGCCGCGGTGCCGGCCGGGTGGTGCGAGAGGTGCAGCTTCAGGCCGTCGGTGGTGTGCAGCGAGGTGTCCATGGCCAGCGAGTTTAGGCAGTGCCCGCATCGCCGGCCATCGGGCTTGTCATGATCGACTCAGGCGGCTTGCGGTTGCAGGTCGAGCCTGGAAGCAGCCACCGGGTCGAGGTGGGTCGCCATCCAGCGCACGACCGTTGCCGCGTGCGTGATCGGCCCCAGGTGGCCGGCGCCGGCCAGCTCGCAGCGCTGCGCCTGCGGCAGCGCGTCGGCCAGCAACTCGACGATGCGTCGCGCCGGCGCGCGGGTGCGCTCGCCGTGGATCAGCAGCAGCGGCATCGCGAGGCGCGACAGCACCTGCGGGCCCCAGGTGGCCGAGAACAGCGCGTCGAAGTGATGGGGCACCACCGGCATGCGCGCTGCGATGGCCTCGCGGCGCGCCGGGCTCAGGCCGTCCCAGGCCGCGTCACCGCCCCAGTAGGTCGTGAAGGCGCACGCCGCAGCCAGCGCATCACCCTGCTCGAGCAGCCGGGCGACTCGCGACGCGATCTCGCGCACCTCGGCGAGCGACGGATCCTGCGGCGCCATGCGGCGGATGATGCCGACCGCGACCGGCTCGTACAGCGTCAGCGAGCGCACCCACTGAGGGTGGCGCAGCGCGATCTGCAGCGCGACCGCCGCGCCGTACGAATGGCCGACCAGGTGGATGCCGCGGCGCACCAGCCCCCAGGCCGGCTGCATGAGCTGGGTGACCGCGTTCGCATCGACGTGCAGCGTGTTCAACGTGGCCGATGGCCAGGCCGGGCTGCGGCCATGGCCGTGCAGGTCGGGCGCGACGACCTGCCAGCGCTCGCTCAGCGCGTCGGCGAGGCCGTTCCATTGCGCATGCGTGCCGGTCGACGAGTGCAGGCACAGCACGACCGGGCCGTCGCCCTGGGAATGGGCGGCCAGGCGACCGGGGTGGGGGAGGGGCGCTTTCATGACTTCTCCAGCGGATCGGAGGCGTCAGGATGCGGGTCCCGTGTATCGACGCCGTGTCACCCACCGGCGCCAATTGATTCAATGGTTACGCCTTCTCCGCCGCCGCCTTCAGGTTCGCGAGCCCGGCCTCGAAATCGCGCCCGATCAGCGTGTCCATGCTCAGGAACATGCCCATCAGCTTCGACACGTACGGCGTCGGTCCGTGCATCACCCAGTGCACCAGCGTCGCGTCGTCCTGCGGCTTCAGCGTGAACTCGGCGATGTTGTGGCCTTCGAACGGCTTGATGAAATCGAGCTTGATCGAGAGCGCCGAGGCCGGCGTGCTCTGCATGATCTCCATGCGGCCCTGGCCCACCTTCGCGTTGCCGCGCCATTCGTAGACCGCGCCGACACCACGCGCCGCACCGCTGTGCGTGCGCACCATCGCGGGGTCGAGCTTCTCCCACGGCGACCACTCGGGCCAGCGGTGGAAATCATCGAGCAGCGGGAAGATGCGGTCGGGCGGGGCCTTGATCGCGAGCGAGCGCTCGACGCGGAAGGTGCCGGGCCGCGTCGTCGCGAACAGCAGCACCGCAGCGATCAACAGCACGACGACGAGGGCGATGGTCATCCACATGGCGTGTCCTCCGCAGGTTCAGCCGGATCCACCCGGCGTGGGCCGGCGAGGCGGGAATTGTCGCGTCTCGCCGATCGCGAGCACGAAGAATTCATCGTCTGGCAGCGCCTGCAGCCGGCGCTGCTCGGCGAGCGCGTGCGGCGGGTCGTCGAGCGCCTCGTCGGACAGCTGGAAGGTGCCCCAGTGCACGCCGAGCGAGCGCTTGGCGCGCAGGTCGCGGTGGATGCGGATCGCCTCCTCGACGTCGACGTGCTGCGGCGCCATGAACCAGCGCGGCTCGTAGGCGCCGATCGGCAGCAGCGCGATGTCGAAGCCGCCGCCGTTCGCCGCCGACTGCCGCTCGGCGAAGCGCGCCTGGATGTCGATGAAGTCGCGCGAGTAGGCGGTGTCGCCGGCGTAGAACAGGTGGCAGTCGGGCGCGAACACCGCGAAGCCGCCCCACAGCGTCTTCATGCGGTCGGCGAGGCCGCGGCCCGACCAGTGCTGGGCCGGCACCAGCGTCACCTCGACCGGGCCGGACGGCGATGGCACGCTGTGCGAGGTCCACCAGTCGAGCTCGACCGCGTTCGCGATGCCGCGCTCGGCCAGCCAGGCCTTCACGCCGAGCGGCACGATGAACAGCGGCGGGCCACCCGGCTGGCGTTGCAGCGCGTCGACCGACGCGCCGTCGAGGTGGTCGTAGTGGTTGTGCGAGGCCAGCACGAGGTCGATGTGCGGCAGGTCGTTCAGCGCGACGCCGGGCGGCAGGTGCCGCCTCGGGCCGGCGAACGACACCGGCGACGCGCGCTCGGAGAAGACCGGGTCGGTCAACAGCGTCAAGCCGCCGAGCTGGGCCAGCACCGTCGCATGGCCGATCCAGGTGACGGCGGGCCGCATCGCCGCACCGGCGCGCGCATTGCCCTGCACGAACGCGAGGTCCGGCGCCACGCACGGGATCGGCCCGCGCGGTGGCCGCGGCACGCCGTTGCGGTGGGCAGCCCAGCGCCAGCGCAGCACGTCGGCCAGGCTCTTCGGTTCGAAGCCCGCGTAGTTGTTCTGGAACGCCACTGTGCGGTCGTCCGCGGTCGTCAGACGCCGTCGGCGACGAAGCCGACCACCGCGTGCGAGTTGTCGCAGAACGGCTTGTTCTGCGACTGGCCGCAGCGGCACAGCCGCGTGCTGGTCAGCCGGTCGACGGTGCGGCCGGTGCCGGCGCACAGCTCCAGGTTGCCGCTGACTTCGAGCGGCCCGTTGCGCAGCGGGTCGACGCGCAGCGCACCGCCGCGCAGCGCGAGGGGTTGCGATTCGCGCGTCGCGGGCTCGCCGGACGCCTTGAAGCCGGCCGCGTTGTGCGAGCCGTCGCAGTAGGGCTTGTTGGCCGATTGCCCGCAGCGGCACAGCGTGGCGCGCAGGCGGGAACCGCCGTTGGGCTGCACGGCCGACAGCTGCATGTCGGCATGGAAGGCCAGCGGCCCGTTCTCGCGCAGGCGGGCTACGTTGACCAGCGGCGGCGCCTCGTCGGGGCCGCCATCGAGGCGCTGGTAGGTGATCGCGCCCGACGGGCAGCTGTGCGCGACGATCGCGATGCGCTCGGGCGTCGCCTGGTCGGGGTACAGCCAGTCGCCCGGCGTGTTGGCGAGGAACACCGCGGGCTCGCCGAGCACGCAGTGGCGCGAATGGATGCAGCGCTGCGTGTCGAAGCGCAGCAGCACGTCGCGGCCGCGGGCTTCGTCGGGTGGCTTCGGGGTGGGGCGGGCAGCCGCCGGTGCGACCGGTGTTGCCGCGACGGGGGCCGGGGTGACCGGTGTCGGGGCGACCGGCGCTGCGGCCTGGCCGGTGATCACCGGCCAATGCCGGTCATGGTCGGCCGACCAGTAGTTCGAGAAGCGCCGCATCGCCTGCGCGTGCCGCGCGAGCGATGGCAGCGCGCCGGGTTGGGCGGCCAGGGTCTCCAGCCGGTCGGCGACGCAGCCGCAGCGCTCGGCGAGCACCAGCGTCGCGGTCTCGACCGACAGGTAGGTCAGCACGGTGCGCGATGCGGTGAAGGTCATCCCGGCGTTGACGCCCGGGTGCTTGTCGCTGGCCGGCATCGCCGACAGCGCGCTGCCCATGTCGCCGAGCATGTGCATCAGCGCGAGGGTCTGGTCGGCCATCTCGCGGCGGCGCGCGGTGGCGGTCTCGGAGCGAGGCGTCACGTCGGCGAGCGCCGACAGCAGGCGCAGCATCAGCTCGTAGCAGACGTTGGCGACGTCCAGCAGCGCGGCGGCCGGCTCGGCGGTGACGTGCACCCGCAGCCCGGCGACCACCGGGTTGCGCATCACCGGGTTGCGCGCCGCGGGCCGGGCCGGCTCGAACGCCGGGCGGCGCGCCTTCAGGCCCTGCCATTCGCTGCGGATCGCGCAGAAGCGCGCGTAGTGCGAGCCGCTCTTGTTCTCGCGCGAGCCCTCGCCCTGGTGCACGATGAACTCGACGGCCTGGCGCGCCTCGGCCAGCGTGCCGACGGTCATCAACCCGGGCAGCCGGAAATCCTGCAGGGCCAGCTGTGCTGCGCGCGGCCCGATGAACACCTTCGCCTCGCCGCTGTGCTGCACCAGCAGCTCGCAGCTCTCGGCGATCGATTCGTACAGCTCGCCGACGGTGGTGTAGTCGTCCGGCAACATCGACAGCCGGCCGGCGACGGCCCGGCGGTGGTAGCTGGTCTTCTCGTAGTGGCGGCCGTCGCGCTCGGCGACATCGGCCGGCCGCTCGAGGTAGACGAAGTGGTCGAGCGTGGCTTCGTCGAAGGGCGCGAGTTCGACCGCGATGTCGGCCGGGAACAGCCCGGGCGCGATCGGGAAGTTGAAGCGCCGGTAGTGCGGCCGGGCGCCGATCGCCACCGCGATGTTGTTGGCCAGCACCAGGTGCAGCATCTCGTCGGTGGCGATCGCGATGATCTCGCGCCGCCAGCGCTGCACGGCGGCGAGTTCGTCGGGTTCGAGCCCCTCGTCGGCGTTCTGCTTCAGCGAGAACGCCGCATAGAGGTAGGTGCACATCAGGCAATGCTCGATCTCGGCGGCTTCGGCGAGCATGCCCACGAGCTGGGCGCGGTGGGAGGCGGGGGTCATGGCCGGCAGCATGCCGGGGAGGGCGGCGCGATGCAAGGGCTGCAGGTGCATTGCGGCTGCTAGGCTTGCGCGATGAACCCACCCATGCTGTGGCAGGCCTCGGTGCCTGTCTTCCTGCGCTACCTGGAGCGGCTGCGCGGTTGGCTCGATCTGACGCAGAGCCGCCTGCCGGCGGCGGACGCCGAAGCCCTGCTCGGTGCGCGGATCGCCGACGACATGAACCCGTTCGCGACGCAGGTCGTCATCGCGGCGAACTTCGCGTTGCGCGCCTGCCACCCGCTCGCCGGGTTGCCGGTGCCGCCGGCGGGTGCGCCCGAGCCTGGCTTCGACGGGCTGCGTGCGGTGATCGACCGCGTGTCAACGATGCTGCGCGAGCTGCCGCCCGCGGCCTTCGAGAGCGCTGCGCGGCGCATGCTGGAGAGCCAGGCGGGTGATGCGCTGGTGCGCCTGCCGGCCGATGAGTTCCTGCAGCACTACGCGCTGCCGAACTTCTTCTTCCACCTGACGACTGCGTACGCGATCCTGCGCAGCCGGGGCGTGCCGATCGGCAAGGCGGATTTCGATGGCTTGCATGCCTATCCGCCGGCTGGCGGCGATGGCGTCGGGTCGGCCGAGGAGCGCCGCGCGGCGCTACCAGGCCACCGCGATCAAGGAAGGGGATGGAGCGCGCATGGCTCTCGTTCGTGAGCCCGTTGCCGCCAACTGTGGCAAGCTTTGCCGCTCACCGTCATTCGCCGCGGAGATTCGTCATGCCAACCCGCATTGAAGTACTGGAAGCAGAAGTCTTGTCGCTGTCGCCGGATGACCGGTCACGCTTGCTCGAGCGGCTGATTGCCAGCCTCGACGCCGATCCGGACATTCAGGAATCCTGGGTCGAAGAGGCCCAGCGTCGTGAAGCCGAGGTCGCCAACGGCACGGTCGGCTTTGTGGCCGGCGACGAGGTCGTGGCCCGTCTGAGGGCCAGTCTGCGGTGAGCTATGTCGTTTTGCCGGCTGCCGAGCAGGAGTTGGCAAGCGCCCTGGAGTTCTACAGGCAGCGAGGCGGTCGAGCGTTGGCCGAGGCGTTCGTCGCCGAGTTCGAACGCCTTGCCAGGCTGCTTGTCTCGAACCCCCTTCTCGGCACACCGGCGGCGAAAGGGCTTCGCATCCATCCCCTGCGCCGCTTTCCGTATTCGATCGTGTACCGAGCCACATCCGAGCGAATCGAAGTGCTCGTGGTAGGACATCACCATCGACGACCTCGCTACTGGCGGGGTCGGGCCTAGTTCGCCGCTGCCGCGTCCTTCCACCCACCCCCCAGCGCCTTGTACAGCGTCACCAGGTTCTGCGCCTGCTGCGCCTGCACCYGCACCACCGCCTGCTGCGCGGCGAACAGCGAGCGCTGCGCATCCAGCACGTCGAGGTAGCTGGCCGCGCCGTTGCGGTAGCGCAGGTCGGCCAGCCGGTAGCGTGCCTGCTCGGCATCGGCCTGCGCGCGCTGCGCACGCGCCTGCTCGCCGAGCGTCGCGCGGCCGGCCAGCGAATCGGAGACCTCGCGGAACGCGGTCTGGATCGCCTTCTCGTACTGCGCCAGCGCGATCTCGCGGCCGACCTTCACGCTGTCGAGGTTGGCCTTGTTGCGGCCCGCATCGAAGATCGGCAGCGTCGCCTGCGGCTGAAAGCTCCAGCCGAACGAGCCGCTCTTGAACAGGCCTGACAGGTCGCTGCTCACCGAGCCGACCAGCCCCGTCAGCGTGATGCGCGGGAAGAACGCCGCACGCGCCGCGCCGATGTTGGCGTTGGCCGCGATCAGCTGCTGCTCGGCCGCGCGCACGTCGGGCCGGCGGTTCAGCAGGTCCGACGGCAGCCCTGCGGGTACCTCCGGCAGCACCTGGTCGGCCACCAGCGACACGCCGGCCGGCAGGTCTTCCGGCAGCGCCTGCCCGAGCAGCAGCACCAATGCGTTCTCGTCCAGCATGCGCTGGCGCGTCAGCTGCGCGAGCGACACGCGGGCCGCCTCCAGCAGCGATTCGGCCTGCCGCAGGTCGAGTTCCGAACTC
Organism: Rhizobacter sp. P5_C2; assembly: GCF_054049715.1. Lineage (NCBI taxonomy): Bacteria > Pseudomonadati > Pseudomonadota > Betaproteobacteria > Burkholderiales > Sphaerotilaceae > Rhizobacter > Rhizobacter sp. P5_C2. The sequence goes on from NZ_JBFULV010000022.1 coordinate 31,592, forward strand.
GCGCCGTTGTCGAACTTCAGCCGCGTGAGCTTCTGCGAATCCTCGCGCGTCTTCAGCGTCTGCTTCGTCACGTCGAGCAGTTCGTCGTCGGCCAGCAGGTTGAAGTACGCATTCGCGACCGACGCGATCAGGCTGATCTGCACCGCCTTGCGCGTCTCTTCGGTCGCCAGGTATTGCGCGAGTGCTGCCTGGCTCAGGCTGCGCACCCGGCCGAACAGGTCGAGTTCATACGACGAGACCGCGAGGCCCACGCTGTAGGTGCTGGTGATGGTGTCGGGCCCGGCGGTCTGGCGCAGGCCGCTCGCGGCCGCGTTGACCGTCGGCCATTCGTCGGCGCGCTTGATCTGGTAGGCCGCGCGCACCTGCTCGATGTTGAGCACCGCGACGCGCAGGTCGCGGTTGTTCTTCAGCGAGAGGTCGATCAGCCGCTTCAGGCGCTCGTCGGCGAAGTAGCTCTGCCATTCGATGTCGCTCGCCTTCGGGCCGGGGCGCGCGGTGGTCGCCTCGCCGGCGAACGAGCCGGGCACCGGCGCCGGCGGGCGCTCGTAGGTCGGGATCATCGTGCAGCCGGCCGCGAGCAGCGCGCTCGCGACCAGGGCCAGGGCAGGGGCCGGGCCGCGCAGCAGCCGGGTGCTTCGGAAATCACTCATGGGAACCATCCTTCGCCGGGGCGGCCGCCGGCGCTGCGGGTGCCGGGCTGCCATTCAATTCGTGGGCGTACATGCGGCGCTGCCGCTCGCTGCCCTTGAAGATGCGGCGCACGACGACGAAGAACACCGGCACGAAGAACACCGCCAGCAGCGTCGCGGTGAACATGCCGCCCATCACGCCGGTGCCGATCGCGCGCTGGCTCGCCGAGCCCGCGCCCGAGGCCACCACCAACGGCAGCACGCCGAGGATGAAGGCCATCGAGGTCATCAGGATCGGGCGGAAGCGCAGGTGCGCCGCCTCCAGCACCGATTCGACGACGCCCTTGCCCTGCGCATGCAGGTCTTTCGCGAACTCGATGATCAGCACCGCGTTCTTCGCGCTCAGCCCGATCACCGTGATCAGGCCGACCTTGAAGTAGATGTCGTTCTCGAGGCCGCGGAAGGTCGCCGCCAGCACGACACCCAGCACGCCGAGCGGCACCACCAGGATCACCGACAGCGGGATCGACCAGCTCTCGTACAGCGCCGCGAGGCACAGGAACACCGCCAGCAGCGAGAAGCCGAGCAGGATGAACGCGGTCGAGCCCGACAGCTTCTCCTCGCGCGACTGGCCGGTCCATTCGAATGCGAAGCCCGGAGGCAGCTGCCCCGCGAGCCGCTCCATCTCGGCCATTGCCTCGCCGGTGCTGCGGCCGGGCGCGGCATCGCCCGCCAGCCGCATCGTCGGGTAGCCGTTGTAGCGGATGGTCTGCACCGGGCCGCTGATCCAGCGCGTCGTCGCGAAGGCGGCCAGCGGCACCGGCTGGCCCTTCGTGTTCAGCGCGTTCAGGCGCAGCAGGTCTTCCGGCTGCATCCGCGCCGGCGCATCCGCCTGCACCACCACGCGCTGCAGCCGGCCGGCGTTCGGGAAGTCGTTGACGTAGGCCGAGCCGAGCGCGGTCGAGATGGTCGCGTTGATCGAATCGAAGCCGACGCCCAGCGCGTTCGCCTTGTCGCGGTCGATGTCGATCTGCAGCTGCGACGCGTCTTCGAGGCCGTCGGGGCGCACGCCCGCGACGATCTTGCTCTGGCCCGTGAGACCCAGCAGCTGGTTGCGCGCCGCGAGCAACGCCGCGTGGCCGTTGCCGCCGCGGTCCTGCAGCCGGAACGCGAAGCCCGACGCATTGCCCAGTTCGGGGATCGGCGGCGGGCTGAGCGGAAAGATGAACGCATCGCGCACGCCCATCAGCGCGCCGAACGCGCGGCCGGCCACCGCTTGCGCCTTGTGCTCGGCGCCCTTGCGCTCGTCCCAGTCTTTCAGCGTGACGAACGCGAGGCCGGCATTCTGGCCCTGGCCCGAGAAGCTGAAGCCCAGCACGCCGACCATGCTCTGCACTTCCGGCTGCTTCAGGATGTAGCCCTCGACCTGCTGCATCACCTCGACCGTGCGGTTCACGGTGGCGCCCGGCGGCAGCTGCACGTTGACGATGATGTAGCCCTGGTCTTCGGCCGGCAGGAACGAACCCGGCAAGCGCGCGAAGAAGAAGCCCACCGCCGCGATGATCGCGACGTAGATGATCAGGAAGCGGCCGGCGCGCTTGAGGATCTTCGCGACCCAGCCTTCGTAGCCCTTCGCGGTGCGCGCGAAGCCGCGGTTGAACCAGCCGAAGAAGCCGGTCTTCTCGTGGTGGTGGCCGGCCTCGACCGGCTTCAGCAGCGTCGCGCACAGCGCCGGTGTGAGCGACAGCGCCATGAAGGCCGACAGCGCGATCGACGCCACCATCACCGCCGAGAACTGGCGGTAGATGTTGCCGATCGAGCCGGCGAAGAACGCGAGCGGCACGAACACCGAGATCAGCACCACCGTCACGCCGATGATCGCGCCGGAGATCTGGTCCATCGCCTTGCGGGTGGCCTCGCGTGGCGACAGCCCCTCCTCGCTCATGATGCGCTCGACGTTCTCGACCACGACGATCGCATCGTCCACCACGATGCCGATCACCAGCACCATGCCGAACATCGTCAGCACGTTGATCGAGAAGCCGAGCCCGAGCAGCGCGCCGAACGTGCCCAGCAGCGCGATCGGCACGACCAGCGTCGGGATCACCGTGTAGCGCCAGTTCTGCAGGAACAGGTACATCACGACGAACACCAGCGCGACCGCCTCGAGCAGCGTCTCCACCACCTGCGAGATCGAGATCTTGACGAAGCGCGAGCTGTCGTACGGCACGCTGTACTTGACGCCCTGCGGGAAGTAGCGCGACAGCTCGTCCATGCGCTTGCGCACCGCGGTGGCGGTGGCCAGTGCATTGCCGCTCGGCGAGAGCTGCACGCCGATGCCGGTCGACGGCTTGCCGTTCAGGCGCGCCGAGGTGGCGTAGGTCTGCGCGCCGAGCTCGATGCGGGCCACGTCTTTCAGGCGCACCGTGGAGCCGTCGGCGTTCGCGCGCAGCACGATGTTGCCGAACTGCTCGACATTGCTCAGCTGGCCGTTGACGACGACGGTCGCGAAGATCGACTGGCCCGGCAGGTTCGGCAGGTCGCCGATGGTGCCGGACGAGACCTGCGCGTTCTGCGTGCGGATCGCGGTGGCGACGTCGGTGGCCGACAGGTTGAAGCCGACCAGCTTGGCCGGGTCGATCCAGACGCGCATCGCGCGCTCGGTGCCGAACAGCTGGGCCTGGCCGACGCCGGGGATGCGCTGGATCTCGGGCAGCACGGTGCGCGACGCGTAGTCGCCGAGCGCGATCGGGTCGTAGGCCGGGTTGTCGGATGACAGGATCGTGAACAGCAGGAAGTTCGAACGCGCCTTGTCGACGCGCACGCCCTGCTGCGTGACGGCCGACGGCAGGCGCGGCGCGGCGCGGCTCAGCCGGTTCTGCACGTCGACCTGCGCGAGGTCGGGGCTGGTGCCCGGCTCGAAGCTGAGCGTGATCGAGCCGGTGCCGTTGGCCTGGCTGACCGACTCCATGTAGAGCAGGCCGGGCGAGCCGTTCATTTCCTGCTCGATGACGCTGATCACGCTGTCTTCGAGCGTCTGCGCCGAGGCACCGGGGTAGGTGGCCGACACGACGATGGAAGGCGGTGCGACCGGCGGGTACTGCGAGATCGGCAGCTGCGTGATCGCCACGCCGCCGAGCACGATGATGAACAGCGCGATCACCCACGCGAAGATGGGGCGATCGATGAAGAACTTGGCCATGGAGGAAGGCTCGCTGGTTCTGTCTTTTGGGTAGTCGGGCTCAGTTGCCCGAGGCAGCGGAAGCGGGCGCGGAGGCAGCCGCGGCCGACGCCGCACGCGGCTGCCACGGCACCGGCTTCACCGGGCCGGGGCCGCGCAGCTTCTGGAAGCCGTCGACCATCACCTGCTCGCCGGGTTTCAGGCCGTCGGTGACGAGCCACTGGCCGTCCTGCGCGGCCGAGCCGATCTTGATCGGGCGCGGCGAGACCTTGCCGTCGGCACCGACCACCATCACGGTGTCGCCCTGGTTGGTGCGGGTGACCGCCTGCTGCGGCAGCGCGATCGCGCCGTCGACCTGCGCCTGCTCGAGCCGCACGCGCACGTACATGCCGGGCAGCAGCAGGCCGTCGGCGTTCGGCACCTCGGCGCGCAGCGTGATCTGGCCCGAGGTGGCGTCGACCGTCAGGTCGGAGAACAGCAGCCGGCCCGGCTTCGCGTACTCGGTGCCGTCTTCCAGCACGATGCGCACGATCGCGGCATCGTCGGCGCCGGCGCGCTTCAGCTTGCCGGCCTCGAGGGCCTTGCGCAGCTTCAGCGTTTCGGTGGTCGATTGCGTGAAGTTCACGTACATCGGGTTGATCTGCTGCACCACGGCCAGCTGGGTCGCCTCGCCCTGGCCGACCAGCGCGCCTTCGGTGACCAGCGCGCGGCCGATGCGCCCGGCGATCGGCGACGTGACCGATGCGTAGCCGAGGTTGATCTGCGAGGTCTGCAGCGCGGCGCGGGCCGACGCGACATCTGCCTCGGCGGATTTCTGCGCCGCGACCGCGTTGACGAAGTCCTGCTTGCTGATCGCGTTGGCCTCGATCAGCGGCTTGTAGCGCTCGGCCTGCGCGGTGGCCTGCGTCAGGTTGGCCTGGGCGCGCGCGAGCGAGGCCTGGGCGCTCTGCTGGTTCGCGACGTAGGGCGCGGAATCGATCTGGAACAAGGCCTGGCCGGACTTCACGTCGCTGCCTTCGCGGAACAGCCGCTTCTGCAGGATGCCGGCCGCGCGGGCCCGCACCTGCGCGACACGCGAGGCCTCGAGCCGGCCCGGCAGCTCGGTCACCAGGCCGACCTCGCGCGGCGCGACCGTCACGACCCCCACCTCGGGCGGCGGTGGGGCACCGGCGCCACCCGGGGCGGCACCGCCACCGGCCGCGCCGTCCTTGGCGCCGCAGGCCACCAGCATCGCGACGACGACCGCCAGCGGCAGCACCTTGAGGGCGCGCTGCGCGCCTCGGGCCGTGGAAACAACAGCAGCACTTTCCGCCGCGACGTTCTTCAACGCAGACATGCAAATCCCTTCCGGATGCTGCGCCCGCCGCGGGCGCCTGATGAGCTGGGGGAAAGCCGACAAGGCCAAAGGCCGGGTGGAAGACCCGGCTGGACTTGTCGACGATGCGGGTTAGTATACATACACGATTGAATGTAAACCTCCCATTTACCTTACCTACAAGGTAGCGGCAGTGCTCTTACCGAGTGCTTACCGGCACCGATCACCGAGGAGTCGCCACGCGATGGCGCGACGAACGAAAGAAGAGGCCCTGGCCACCCGCAGCCACATCCTGGACACCGCCGAGCTGGTGTTCCAGGAGCGTGGCGTGTCGCGAACGTCGCTCAACGACATCGCGCTGGCGGCCGGGCTGACCCGCGGCGCCATCTACTGGCACTTCAAGGACAAGGGCGACCTCTTCAACGCGATGATGCTGCGCGTGACCTTGCCGATGGAGCAGATGGTTCACGCGAGCGACGACCCGCAGTTGGACGCGCCAGTGGATCACATTCTGGAAAGCTTTGTCGATGCCCTGCGCAAGACGGTGCACGATCCGCAGGTGCGCCGGGTGTTCGACATCGCCTCCCACAAGGTCGAGTACGTCGACGAACTCGACAAGGTGTGGGAGCGGCACCGCCAGGCGCACAACGAGATGCTGGAGCGCGTCGAGAGCGCGCTGAAGCGGGCGGTGCAGCGCCACCAGATCGTGCTGCGCACGCCGGCGCGCACGGTGGCGATCGGCCTGCATGCGCTGATCGACGGGCTGATCCGCACCTGGCTGCTGGAGCCGGATTCGTTCGACCTGGTGCGGGTCGGCCGGCAGGTGCTGGAGGGCTACCTGGTGGGCATGGCGCCGGCGCCCGCGGTGCCGATGGTCACGCCCGTGCCGGGTTCGTCGCCGGCGCCGGCCGGGGTTCGTCGAGGTGGTGGGCGAGCAGCGCGATCGTAGCGGCCAGCCCGGCCAGCACCAGCAGCGCGAAGCGCAGGCTCGTCAGTTGCGCGAGCCAGCCGATCAGCGGCGGCCCGAGCAGGAAGCCGCCGTAGCCGAGCGTCGCCATCGCCGCGATGCCCTGGCCCGGGCCGCGCCGGGCCCGCCGTGCGGCGGTGCCGAAGACCAGCGGTGCGATGGTGGCGACGCCGAGCCCGACGGCGACGAAGGCCGCGAGCGTCAGCCCCGCGTTCTGCGTCAGCAGCGCGGCGGCGAACAGCAGCGCGGCCACCGCATTGCCGGCCCGCAGCAGGGTGGCGGCGCGCCACACCGCCATCAGCCGGTCGCCGGCCAGGCGCAGCGCCATCATTGCGCAGGCGAACGCGGCGTAGCCGAAGGCGCCGAGCGCGGCGCTCAGGCCGAGGCCGTCCTTCACGTAGACCGCGCTCCAGTCGGCCATGCCGCCTTCGATCAGGAAGGCGCAGAACACGATCGCGCCGAGGCCGCCCATGCCCGGCTCGGGCAGCGCGAAATGCGGCGCCGGCTCGGCCGGCTTCGGCGGCGTGGCCTGCAGCCAGCGCATCGTGACCAGCAGCACCAACGCGAGCACCGCCGCGACCGCGCCGATGTGCAGCCCGGGCGCAATGCCGTGGTGCGCCATCGTGCCGCCGAGGGCCGCGCCGCACAGGCCGCCGGCGCTCCACAGCCCGTGCAGGCCCGACATGATCGGCTTGCCGCGGCGCGACTCGACCTCGACCGCCAGCGCGTTCATCGCGACGTCCATCGCGCCGTTGGCCGCGCCGAGCAGGAACAGCGTGAACGCCAGCGGCAGCAGCGAGCCGACCAGCACCGGGTGCGGCAGCAGGAAGCAGTAGACGAAGCCGGTCGCGAGCGTCAGCCCGCGCGCGCCGAGCTGGCCGATGCCGCGGCCCGCGAGCTGGAACGAGACCAGCGCGCCGGCCCCCATCGCCAGCAGCGCCATGCCGAGCTGGCCTTCGCTCAGGCTCAGCGCGTCGCGCACCGCGGGGATGCGCGAGACCCAGCTCGCGAAGCCGGCGCCGTTGGCGAAGAACACGGCGGCCATCGCGAGGTGCTCGGCACGCGAGGCGGTGGGAGAGGAAGACATGGCGGCTCCGAAAGCATGAACGTGCTTGAGCGAAATCGATCAAGTTCGAGCATATTAGAGCAGTCGACCGGGCCGGGCAAGCTAGAATTCGCGCCACGATGGTCCGCAAGACACCTGCCCCTCCCTGGTTCGGCGAAGAACGCCGGGCCCGCACGCTGAAGCTGCTGCAGGAGAAGGGGCGCGTCGAGGTGCTCGACCTTGCTCGAATGATGGGCGTCTCCGAGCACACGATCCGCCGCGACCTGCTCGACCTGCAAGCGCAGGGCGCGCTGCACAAGACGCATGGCGGGGCGGTGTCGCTGGACACGGCACGGCTCGATTTCGCGGGGCGCGCCGATGTGATGGCGGATGCGAAGCAGGCGATCGGCCGCGCCGGCGCGGCGCTGATCGAGCCGGGGCAGACGGTGATCATCGATGCCGGCTCGACCTCGCTGAGCCTGGCACGCGCGCTGACGGCGCGGCCGGTCACGGTGATCACGAACTCGCTCGACGTCGCGGCGCTGTTCGACCGCGACCCCGGGGTGCAGCTGGTGCTGACCGGTGGCACCTGGCACACGCAGGCGCGTGCGCTGTGGGGGCCGGCGGCGCGCGAGATGCTGCAGCAGTGCCGGGCCGACTGGGCGGTGCCGGGCGCGTGCTCGGTCGACCTGCGCATGGGCATCACCGTCACCGACGAGGCCGACGCGGCGACCAAGCGCGCGATGATCGGTGCCGCGGCCCGCACGATGGTGCTGGCCGATCACTCGAAGCAGAACAACGTGTCGCCGTTCGCCGTCGGGCAGTGGGGCGAGGTGCACACGCTGGTCAGCGACCGCGCCTGGCCCGAGGTCGAAGCGCTGGGGGTGCGGGTGCGCGTGGCACCCGAATGACTTACCGGATCTGCTGGTAGTCCACCGGCACCCAGATGTAGCCGCGCCCTTCGGCACGGATGTGCCCGATGCCCGGGAACGGCAGGTGCGCACCCGCCACCAGGAAGCCGCCCTTGGCTGCATCGGCGTACGCCTTCTTGCGCTGGATCGCGGCCGACTTCGAATCGCTGTCGAACGAGATCGTGACCTGCGGCTGCGCGAACTGCACCGCGGCGACGTGCATCAGGTCGCCCCACAGCACCAGCTTTTGCCCCTTGGACTCGACCGCGTAGATCGAGTGGCCCGGCGTGTGGCCGCGCGCGGCGAACGAGCGCACGCCCGGCACCAGCTCGGCCTCGCCGTCGAAGGGCTTGAACTTGCCGGCGGCGACGTACGGGTTCAGCGAGGCCATCGCGCCCTGGAAAAAGCCTTGCACCTCCTTCGGGGCTTTCTCCATCGTGGCCTGGCTCAGCCAGAAGTCGGCGTCATGCTGGTCGGCCCGCACGATGGCGTTCGGGAACGCCGGCTTGCCATCGGCCAGCAGTCCGCCGACGTGGTCCGGGTGCATGTGGGTGATGTAGACCTCATCGACCTGCTCGGGCTGGTAGCCGGAGGCCTTCAGGTTGGCCAGCAGGTTGCCGGCCGTCGGGCCGAACAGGCCGGCGGCGCCGGTGTCGACCAGCACCAGCTTGCTGCCGGTGTTGATCAGGTAGCCGTTGACCGAGGTCTGCACGGTGTCCTTCTGGAAACCCTTGTCGAGCAGCTTGCCGACGTCCTTCTGTGTCGTGTTGGTCAGCAGCTGCTTGGGCTGCAGGTCGAGAGTGCCGTCGAACAGCGCGGTCACCTCGATGTCGCCGAGCATCATCCGGTAGTAGCCGGGCGCCTGCGTCTTGAGCTGCGGCGCGCCGGCCTGTGCGGCGGTGGCGAGGACCAGCGAGCCGACCAGCGCGGCCAGGCCGTTGCGAATCCAGGGCGTGAATGTCATTCGAATTTCTCCTCGGGTGCGGAAGTGCGGGCGCAAGCATAGGGGCGAGGTGCTTTCCCCACAGCGCAGAGGGGCAGCGTTCCTACACACCCGCCTTGGCGAGCACCACCAGTGAAATGCCGCGCGCAGGTTCGAGTGCATCGGCGTTCTGGTACGAGTGCGGCAGGTTGCCCGGAAAGGCCAGCACCTCGCCCTCGGCCAGCGTGTAGCGCTCGCCAGCCACCATCAGGTTGACGCGGCCGTCCAGGCAGGTGAAGAACTCGCGCGTACCGGGCAGGTGCGGCGTGCCGCCCATCACCGCGCCGGGCTCGAAGTCCATCACCTCCATCATCTCGTCCGGTACCGATTCGGGCACCAGCACGCGCAGCATGACGCCGCGGCCCTTGCCGGCCGGGCGGCTGCGCAGCGCGACCTCGTCAGCCGCCCAGTGGCGCACCATCGCACGCGGCGACGCCAGCAGCTCGTCGATCGGCACGCCGAGCGCGCCGGCCACCTTCACCAGCACCGACAGCGACGGGTTGCCGTCGCCGGACTCCAGCGTCGCGATCGTCGAGCGCGGCAGTGCGGCCGATTTCGCGAGGCCGTCCTGCGTCAGGCCGCGCGTGTGGCGCAGGCTGACGAGGTTGCGGGCCAGGTGGCTGGCGGTGGCGCTGGACGGGGCTTCAGGCTCGCTCATGAGGGCCGCATTGTGACCACATGGCGCGGCCGTGACGACGGAACGGACGCTTCGCCAACGGATCGGTCCGCGCGCTGGGCGGTGTGCGTGAGGCTGCCTATCGTGAGGCCATCACTTTACGGAGTCTCCTCATGAACACCCTTCGAGACGATCCACTGGCCGGACTGCGCGTGGCCATCACCGGCGGCACCTCGGGCCTCGGCCTCGCGCTGGTGCAGGCACTGTCGGCCCGCGGCGCGCGCGTCGCGTTCATCGCCCGCGATGCGGCGCGCGTGCGGCGGGTCGCGCAGGACCTGCCCGGCACGCACGGCATCGCCGGCGACATCGCGCGCCGGGACGACATCCACCCGATCGCGCTGCAGGTCAACACCGCACTCGGCGGGCTGGACGTGCTGATCAACAACGCGTCCAGCCTGGGCCCGGTGCCGCTCGCGCTGCTCGCCGACACCGAGTGCGAGGACCTGGAGGCCGCGCTCGCGACGAATGTGCTCGGGCCGTTCCGCCTCGGCAGGGCGCTGCTCGGCGCGCTGGCCGCGTCGGCGCGCGGCGGGGCGCAGGCACTGGTGCTCAACGTCAGCAGCGATGCTGCTGTCACGCCCTACCCCGGCTGGGGTGCCTACGGGGCCAGCAAGGCGGCGCTGCACCACCTGAGCCGCATCTGGGATGCCGAGTTGCGCGAGCACGGCGTGCGCGTGTTCTCGGTCGACCCGGGCGACATGGACACGCCGCTGCATGCGCTGGCCGTGCCCGATGCCGACCCGGCGACGCTGAAGCGCCCGGCGGATGCGGCGCGGACCATCGTCGCGTTGATCGCCAACACCGTCGCCCACGCGGAGGCCGCATGAAGGCCGCCGCGCTGCCGACCCAGCGCCCGCGCGACGCCCGCCTGCTGGTGATCGACCGGCATGGCGAGCTGCACCATGCCGAGCGCTCGCACCTCGCCCACTGGCTGCGCCCTGGCGACCTGCTGGTGGCCAACGACGCGGCGACGCTGCCGGCCAGCCTGCACGGCACGCACTTGCGCACCGGCGAGCCGATCGAGGTGCGGCTGGCCGGACGGGCCTCGCTGCGGGTCGATGCGGTGCACGCATTCACCGCGATCGTCTTCGGTGCCGGCGATTTCCACACCCGCACCGAAGACCGCCCCGCGCCGCCGCCGTTGTGCGCGGGCGACCGGCTGCAGCTCGGCCCGCTGCAGGCGACGGTCGCGCGCCTGCTCGACCACCCGCGCCTGATCGAGCTGCGCTTCGACGGCGATGCCGACGCGATCTGGGCCGGCATCGCCCGCCACGGCCGGCCGATCCAGTACGCCCATGTGCCGCAGCCGCTCGCGCTGTGGGATGTGTGGACGCGCGTGGCGACGCTGCCGGTCGCGTTCGAGCCACCGTCGGCCGGTTTCGTGCTCGACTGGCAGATGCTGCATGCGCTGCGCGAGCGCGCGATCGGCTTCGCGACGCTGACGCATGCGGCCGGCCTGTCGTCGACCGGCGATGCCGCCCTCGATGCGCGGCTGCCGTTCGACGAGCCCTACCACCTGCCGGCGTCGACGGTGCAGGCTATCGCCGACACCCGGCGCAGCGGCGGGCGCATCGTCGCGCTTGGCACCACCGTCACGCGGGCGCTCGAGCATGCGGCGCAGGCCGGGCCGCTGCGCGCCGGCGAGGGCCTCGCGACCCAGCGGCTCGGGCCGTCCAGCCGGCTGCAGGTGGTCGACGCGATCGTCAGCGGCACGCACGAGCCGGGCAGCAGCCACCATGCGCTGTTGCAGGCCTTCGTCGATGCTGCGGTGCTGCGCCGCGCCGATGCGGCGCTGGCCGCTCGCGACTACCGCACGCACGAGTTCGGCGATTCGGTGTTGATCGAAAACGCGCGCAGTCCCCAAAGATCACCGCGCCAGGGTTCACGAACGATCGTGCGATCCATCGACCAGCCCGGGTTCGCCGGCTTGTTGCGGCCGGCATAAGCCCGAATAATCGGCGCCATCCAACAATCAGATGGTCCCGAGGAGACGCATGACCCCGATTCGCACCCCCTTCGCCGCCTTGATGCTCGGGCTGGCCTTGATCGCCGGGGCCGCCCAGGCTGCGTCGACGACGACCAAGTTCGAGCCGCTGCTCCAGGTGCAGGGCACGCCGCTGCTGCTGAACGGCGCGGGCACGCGCTTCAAGGCCATCTTCAAGGTCTACGACCTGGGGCTGTACACCAGCAAGAAGGTCGGCACGCCGGAAGAACTGCTGGCGCTGGGCGGCCCGAAGCGGCTGCAGTTCACCGCGCTGCGCGACCTGCCGGGCACCGACCTCGGCCGGCTGTTCATCAAGGGCATGTCGGAGAACTCGCCGAAGGAGATGGTGCAGAAGCACACGCTGTCGGCGACCCGGCTGATCGAGATCTTCTCGGGCCGCTCGAAGATGGCCGCAGGCGAGACCTTCGCGATGGAGTTCATGCCGGGCAAGGGCACCACGTTCTACATCATGGGCCAGCCGCAGGGCGAGCCGGTGGGCGATGCCGAGTTCTTCGCGATGGTGCTGAAGATCTGGGTTGGCGACGCGCCGGCCGACCACCTGCTGAAGGCGGCGCTGCTGGGGCGCGACAAGGAGTAGCGAACAAGGCGAGCGCAGGGGGCATCCGGCTCCGCGCTTGCCAGCCGCGGCGGGATCATGTACATATCATGTCCATCCCCTGAACCCGCTGGAGCGTACCGTGTCCGGAGCCGTTGAACGCATCGTGGTGCAAGCCACCTCCCAGGAAAAGAAGGCGATTGCCGCGAAGGCCGAGCGGCTCGGCCTGCCGATCTCTGAACTGATGCGCCGCGGTGCCGCGGCCTACGAATCCGTCGAAGGCGAGGCCGATCTGCAGGCGTTGGCCGAAGCGGCCAAAAACGCTGCCGACCGCGCGGCCGCATCGATCGACGATGCGCTCGACTTCATCGCCGCCAGCAACAAGCGCATCGCCGCGATGGAAGCCAAGGCTGCCCGCACCCCGGCGCGCAAAGCCGCCTGATGGGGATCACGGACAAGGTCTGGAGTGCGTTCACCTCCGTCATCAAGCTCGAGGACAAGGTCAACCGCCAGTCCGAGGCGATGAAATCTCAGCAGCAGAAGATCGAAGACCTGACCGGCCGCGTGATCCGGCTCGAGGCGCAGCTCGAACTGCTGACCGGCGTTGCGCTGCTCAAACGACTGAAGAGCGACTGAGGCGCTTCAGGTTTTTTCGAACTTGAACACCGCGACGCTCGCGGTCAGGTTCGGCCGGCGCCGGCGCACCGCACCATTCTGGATGCCGAACGAATCGAGGATCTGCAGGCCGCTCTTGCGCGCCAGCACCTCGAAATCCGCATACGTGCCGACGCGGATGTTCGGCGTGTCGTACCACTCGTAGGGCAGCGCCTTCGTGACCGGCATGCGCCCGCTCGCGATGCGCAGCCGGTTCGCCCAGTGCGCGAAGTTCGGGAAGCTGACGATGCCCACGCGGCCCACCCGCGCCGTCTCGAGCAGCATGCGCTCGGTGTTGCGCAGGTGCTGCAGCGTGTCGAGCTGCAGCACGACGTCGAAGCTGCGGTCCTCGAACATCGAGAGGCCTTCCTCGAGGTTCAGCTGGATCACGTTGACGCCGCGCTGCGTGCACGACAGCACGTTGGCGTCGGAGATCTCGATGCCGTAGCCGCTGCACCGGCGGTGGTCGCGCAGGTGGGCGAGCAGCTCGCCGTTGCCGCAGCCCAGGTCGAGCACGCGCGAGCCGATCGGCACCATCTCGGCGATGAGTTCGATGTCCTTGCGATCACTCATGCCGGGGCTCCCACGGCCGCGAACTCTTTCGCGATGTTGTCGAAGCGCGCGCGCAGCACCCCGTGGTAACGCGCGTCGTCGAGCAGGAAGGCGTCGTGCCCGTGCGGCGCGTCGATCTCGGCGTAGCTCACGTCGAAGCGGTTGTCGAGCAGTGCCCGCACGATCTCGCGCGAGCGCTCCGGCGCGAAGCGCCAGTCGGTCGTGAAGCTCACCAGCTGGAACTTGCAGCGCGCGCCGGCGAAGGCCGCGCTCAGGTCGCCGCTGTGCTCGCGCGCCGGGTCGAAGTAGTCGAGCGCGCGCGTGATCAGCAGGTAGGTGTTGGCGTCGAAGTACTCACTGAACTTGTCGCCCTGGTGGCGCAGGTAGCTCTCGATCTCGAACTCGATGTCCTGCGTGCTGTAGCCGGGCGCGCCGCTCTTCAGGCCGCGGCCGAACTTGGCCTCCATCGCGTCGTCGCTCAGGTAGGTGATGTGGCCGATCATCCGCGCCACCCGCAGCCCGCGCTTGGGCACCACGTGGTAGCCGTAGTAGTGGCCGCCGTGGAACTCGGGGTCGGTGACGATGGCGCGCCGCGCCACTTCGTTGAACGCGATGTTCTGCGCCGACAGGTTCGGCGCGGTCGCCACCGCGATGCAGTGGCGCAGCCGATCCGGGTGGCGCAGCGACCAGCTCAGCGCCTGCATGCCGCCCAGGCTGCCGCCGAGCACCGCGGCCAGCTGGGCGATGCCCAGGCGATCGAGCAGGCGGGCCTGCGCGTCGACCCAGTCTTCCACCGTGACCACCGGAAAATCGGCGCCGTAGACGCGGCCAGTCGCCGGGTCGACATGCATCGGCCCGGTCGAGCCGAAGCAGGAGCCGAGGTTGTTGATGCCGATCACGAAGAAGCGGTCGGTGTCGAGCGGCTTGCCCGGGCCGACCAGGTTGTCCCACCAGCCTTCGCTGCGCGGTTCGCCCGCCAGCGTGCCGGCGACATGGTGCGACGCGTTCAGCGCATGGCACACCAGCACCGCGTTGCTGCGCTCGGCGTTCAGCGTGCCGTAGGTCTCGTAGACGAGCGTGTAGTCGCTCAGTTTCGCGCCGCTGCGCAGCGGCAGCGCTTCGGTGAACTGCATCACCTGCGGTTTGACATCACCCACGGAACTCATGTGGACACACACCCCGAAAAGAAAACCGGCGTCGCCAAGAATCGAGACACCGGTGGGTGCGTCCTTTCTTTAGCTGGTTTTTTAAAGCGCCCGCAAGCCGGAACAAATCAGCGCTGGCGGCAAGTATAGGACGCCAGGGCGTTTCGCCCCGGTTGCGGTGAACCGGATCACGTCGTCGTATCTCTTGAATGTGAGTCGGCCGGGTGGTGTCAATTTGCGTGCAATCTGACAGGGATTGCCCCAGCAAGTCGTCGATTCTTGAGTTGTACGATGACTGATGACACACGATGAAATCGTTTGTCATTTCACAACATCAGGAGGCAGACAACATGCAACGACGCAGCTTTCTCGGGGCCGCACTGAGCCCCATCGCCCTGGCCGCCTGCGGTGGCGGCGATGACGACACCCCGGCGCCGCCGGCCCCGCCCACCGCGCAAGGCACCGCGATCGACGCGATGAAACGCGCGGTGGCCTACATGGACGAAGAGGTCTCCTACCGCGGCGGCTACGTGTGGTCGTACTCACCCGACCTGACGCAGACCTTCGGCGAGATGGAGGCCAAGCGCACGATGTGCTGGATCCAGCCGCCCGGCACGCCGTCGGTCGGCAACGTCTTCCTCGACGCGTACCACGCGACCGGCGACGAGCGCTTCTACCAGGCCGCCGAGCGCACCGCGCTCGCGGTCGTCGCGGCCCAGCACGCCTCGGGCGGCTGGAACTACATCCACGACTTCGCCGGTGAAGAATCGCTGAAGCACTGGTACGAGACCATCGGCAAGAACGGCTGGCGCCTCGAGGAATTCCAGAACTACTACGGCAACGCCACCTTCGACGATGCCGGCACCGCGGTGGCCTCGCAGCTGATGCTGCGCATGTGGCTCGAGAAGAAGGACGCGCGCTTCGAAGCGCCGCTGAATCGTGCAATCGATTTCATACGTCAGGCCCAGTTCGGCGCCGAGCTCGGCATCGCCAACGGCGGCTGGCCGCAGCGCTTCCCTCACTACGCCGGCTCGAAGGCGAGCATGCCGCAGCCGAACCCCGAGCAGATCCCGGCCGGCGCGCACGCCGGCATGGAGGACGGCGACTACACGCTGCACGTCACCTTCAACGACGACGTGATGGGCGAGAACATCAAGTTCCTGACGATGTGCGTGCTGGCGCTGGGCCGCACCGACCTGCTGGACAACATCACCCGCGCGATGGAGTGCATGCGCGCGATGCAGCAGCCCGGGCCGCAGGCCGGCTGGAGCCTGCAGCACCTGTCGCGCGAGACGAACGGCCGCCCGGCGGGCGCCGCCGCGGGGGCGCGCACCTACGAGCCGCGCTCGCTGGCGACGCACACCACGCAGACCAACATCCAGCAGCTGTTCCACTACTTCACGCTGACCGGCGACCGCAAGTTCCTCGCGCGCATCCCCGAAGCCATCGCGTGGCTGAAGACGGTGCCGCTGCCGGCCGACGCGATCCAGCGCAACGCGCTGCTCAGCGGCCGCACGCACGCCACCTTCATCGAGCTCGACAGCAACGAGTCGCTGTACGTGCACCGCTACGGCTCGAACATCCACAACGGCGCCTACTTCGCCGACAAGGACCTGACGAACACGCTGAGCCACTACTCGGCCGGCCGCTCGGTCGACCTCGCCGGGTTGCAGAAGCGCTACGACGATCTGAGCGGGATGAGCGATGCGGCGGTGGCCGAGCTGGTGGCGCGCTCGCCGCTGAAGGCGACGCAGCCGACGGCGCTGCCGAAGTTCTTCGGCATCCGCGAGGTCGATTTCCCCGACCTGTTCAGCGGCGCGAAGATGACGACGCCGGTGGTGCCGCAGACCGAGGTCGACACGCTGGTCGCCGACCTCGGCACGAAGAACTACTGGACGGCGCCGGTGCCCGAGGTGGTGAACCCCTACCGCGGCGACGGGCCCGCGGCGCCGTACACCGGCACGGCCTACCGCAGCAAGCACGTGGGCGACATCTACGACACCTCGCCGTACCCGGCCGACAACCCGCCGGACATCGCGCCCTACGTGAAGCGCGACAAGCCGCAGTTCATCGTGACGGCGGACGTGATCCGGCGCCTCGGGCGGTTGATCGCGTTCGTGTCACCGGTGGTCTGAGGCGGCCGTCTCGTAGAGGGCCAGCGTCAGCGCGAGCGTGTCGCCGGCCAGCACCAGGCGCAGGCCCGGTGTGCGGGGATCCAACCCGCACGCCGGCGTTGCGATGACCGGCAGGCCGCGCGYGAGGCCCTGAAGCAGCCAGCGCGGCGCATGCTCGACATGCGCCGGCAGCACCACGGCACCGACGCCGCGCCACGGGTCCTCCGCATCGAGAGGCACCTGTTCGATGCCATGCCAGAAGCCGGGCGACTCGCTGGCGCGGCCGAGCACGGCCAGCGGCAGCCCGAGCGCCCGGCAGGCCTCGCGCAGTTCCGGTGCGCCCTTGCGCGCCAGCGACGAGGCCGGAAACAGCAGCGTTCCGCCGCGCGCCGAAGGCGCTGCCGCGGGTCGGTCCCAGTCGAGAATGCCCACCTGATGGAGGCCGCGAGTCCGCAACCAGCGGGCGACCGCATGGTGCGGCGTCAGCACGCGAACCGCGCCACGCAGCGCCTTCCACTCGGCATCGACGCGCCAGTCCGGCGCACGGTACTCGCGCAGGCCGGCCGCGGTCGGTTCGCCGGCCTGGCCGTCCAGCTGCTGATGCAGCATGCGCAGCGGCGACCGGGTCATCATCACCGTCACGCGGCGCCCGCCGAGCGCGCCGCGGCGCTGCAGCTCGGCCAGCGCATCGACCGGAACGACCAGTTCGTCGGCCTCGATCGGCACCCGCGCGAGCCAGGCCGAGGCACGCGCATCGTCGGCGGCGATCAGGTGATGCTGGCGCCGGGCCGGCCGATGGCGGCAGGCACGCGCCGCGAGCCGATGCCAGCGCTCGGTCAGGCCGGCGGGCGACATCGCGCGACCGCGGATGCCGCGAGCGGCGAGCCAGGTGTCGAACTCCGGCCAGCCGGCCACCGGCATCACGGCGACCCGTTCACCGACGGGGCGCGACCCCACGCGGCGCAGGCAATCCGCTTGCGCGCAGTCCAGGCAGTCGTGCGCCGGCGGCCGGCGGCCGAGCTCGATCGGAACGGGCCGTGCCGAGCGCGCCGGCGGCGATGCACCGCGCAGCCGGACGATCAAGCGCTCGCCGTCGAGCCGCGCCTCGACGACGACACGCTGCGGCAGCGCGAAGCGCAGGTCGAGGTAGTTCCAGAACACCGTCGCGTCGCGCCGTGCCTCGGCCTGCGAGCCCGGCACGGCACGCGAATGCGGATGGCGCTCGACGATCCGCGCCCCGGCATCGAGCGCCACGGCATACAGCGCATTCGACAGCTGGCACAGGCCGCCGCCGATGCTCGCGATCAGGCACCCCTCGCGCAACTCCCGGCCGGGGACGAAGCCGCGGCGACGGGTCGGGGCGCCGATCGCATGCCAGAAGCTGAAGACTTCGCCGGGTTGCACGACGAGTCCGTCGAGCCGCGAGGCGGCCGTCCGCAGGTTGTGGACCTTGCCGGCGGTCAGCGGCCATTCGTGCGGCGCGTGCTGCGTCCACAACGGCGTGATGCACTCGGCACGCACCGGGTCCTGCGATGTCGATCGGGTGGTCGCGAAGCGGGTGCCGTTCCATCGGTCGACCAGGTCGCGACCGCGGCGCATCCAGCGCAGGCCCTCGGCACGCCACGCGAAGTCGAGGGCCTGAAGGCGCGAGGTCCACCAGCCTGACGCGGCCGGCACCGAGGGAGCGGGGAGGGGCGAGATGTCGTGCATGCCGGCGAATGTGCCGGTCGGTCGCGAGGCGGACGCGAAGTCCGTGTGAAGCGCGCGAGAACGGACCGGCTCAGCCGAGTTCCCGGCTCGCCAGCGCCGCCGCCGCGGCGCGCGTCTCCACGCCGAGCTTCTCGAACACGTGCTCCAGGTGCTTGTTCACGGTGCGCGGGCTCATGCCGAGGATCTCGCCGACGTCGCGGTTGGTCTTGCCCTTCGCGATCCACGACAGCACCTCGGTCTCGCGCGGCGTCAGCGACGCGGTGCTCAGGCGCGTCGGCGCCGCATCGCTCGCGGCCTGCACCCGCAGCAGCAGCATGCGTTCGCCCAGCCCGACCGCGCCGGCGTGTCGCACCGTCAGCACCCGGCCATCGGCAGCGACGCTGCGGTGTTCCAGCGGGCCGTCGCTCGCCCACGCCGCCGGCAGGCCTTCCGGGTGGAACTCGCGCAGCCACGCCGCCGCCTGCGGCGAGCGCCACGCGACGCGCCCCTGCGCGTCGAGCACCAGCACGCCGTGCCCGCCGACGTCCACCGCCTCGCGTGCGAGCCGCACCGCGCGCGCATTGCGCACGTGCGTGGCCAGCCGCACCAGCACCTCCTGCGCCCGCACCGGCTTCACGACGTAGTCGACACCACCGCTCTCGAAGCCCTCGACGATGTGCGGCGTCTCCGACAGGCCGGTCATGAAGATCACCGGGATGTGCGACAGCGCCGGGTCCTGCTTGATGCGCCGGCAGGTCTCGAAGCCCGACAGCCCCGGCATCAGCGCGTCCAGCAGGATCGCGTCCGGCGTCGCGAGGTCCAGCCGCGCCAAGGCCGATTCGCCGTCGCGCGCGACCAGCACCGTGTAGCCCTCGGCCTCGAGCGACGCGCACAGCGCGCCCAGCGACTGCGGCGCATCGTCGACCACCAGCACCACCGGCGACGCACTCACAGCGTCTCCGTCGACACGTCGCGCAGGGCCTGCGTCAGCCGGTCGAGCAGCGCATCGAGCTCGAAGCGCTCCACCAGCAGCCGCATCGCGCGCAGCTCGGCCTGTGCCGCCGGGTGCTCCCCGGTCGCCGCATCGAGCGCCGCCTGCACACCCTGCAGGTGCCCGAGCCGCGCCAGCCGGATCAGGTCGCCGATCAGCTCCGCCGGCAGCGCCGTCGCGCCGACCGGCCCGGGTGCACCGGCCGTGGCCCAGTTCGGCAGCGCCAGCTCGGCCAGCCACTCGATCTGCAGGTGCCGCTGCAGCATGTCGAGCAGCTCCGATTCGATCACCGGCTTGTCGACGAAACCCTGGCAGCCGGCCGCGGCCAGCTTGTCGGCCTGGTTCTCGAACGCGTTCGCCGACACCATCAGGACCGGCACGTGCAGCAGCCCGGCCGCGCGGATCTGGCGCGCCGTCTGCCAGCCGTCCATGTCGTCCATCGAGACATCGAGCAGCACGGCATCCGGGCAATCGTCGAGCACGCTCTCCAGGCACTCGCGCCCGCTCGCCGCCTCGCGGATGCGAAAGCCCAGCGGCATCAGCAGCCCGGCCAGCATCTGCCGCTGCGTCGGCTGGTCGTCCACCACCAGCAGGCTGCGCCGCGGCCCGAGGTAGCCGGTGACCGGCCGGTGCGTGCGCCGCGGCAGCACCGGCGCGCTGATCTCGCGCAGGTACAGCCGCGCGGTGAAGGTGCTGCCCTGGCCGGGCGCGCTCTTCAGCGACAGCTCGCCGCCCATCAGCTGGGTCAGCAGGTGGGTGATCGTCAGCCCGAGGCCGGTGCCCGGCTCGCCGGTGCGCCGCCCGGCGCTGCCGCGCTCGAACGGCAGGAAGATGCGCTCCTGGTCCTGCGCCGCGATGCCGATGCCGGTGTCGACCACCTCGAAGCGCGCCAGCTCCAGCCGGTAGTCCAGCTTCAGCGTCACGCTGCCGCGGTCGGTGAAGCGCACCGCATTGCTCAGCAGGTTGATCAGGATCTGGCGCAAGCGCTTCGCGTCGGCGTTCACATGGTCGGGCACGCGGCCGCTGGTCTGCAGCGTGAAGACCAGCCCCTTCGCTTCCGCCTGCGGCGCCACCATGCGCACCAGGTCGTCGAGGAACTCGTGCATCGGCAGCGGCGCCCTGTCGAGCCGCAGCCGGCCGGCCTCGATGCGGGCCAGGTCGAGCAGCCCGTCGACCAGTCCGTGCAGGTGCTCGCCGCTGCGGTGGATGGTGTCGACCGACGCGCGCCGCACGCCCTGCACCTGCTCGTCCTTCAGCAGGATCTGCGCATAGCCGAGGATGCTGTTCAGCGGCGTGCGCAGCTCGTGCGTCATGCCGGCCACGTAGCGCGTCTTCGCCTGGTTGGCGGCCTCGGCCAGGTCCTTCGCGGCCTGCAGCGCGGCGTCGGTGCGGCGGTGCGCGTCGATCTCCTTCGTCAGCAGCTGGTTCTGCCGGTTCGATTCGTCCTGCGCCATGTGCCGGCTCTCGCTGCCCAGCACCACCCACCAGGCGCCGACCGCCGCCGCCAGCGAAAGCAGCGCGAACACCTTCAGCAGCGGTGCCTTCAGCGCAGCCTGCGCGGTCGCGTGCAGCACGCCCTCCTGGTCGTAGACCACGCCCAGGATCACCGCCAGCAGGCCGATCAGCGACGCCGCCACCACCAGGTAATGCGCGACGCGGAAGTTCACCCGCGACGCGAGCCGCTGCGGCAGCACCGCGGCCAGCACCGCGCTGACCTGCTCGGCCGCGCGCGAATCGGTCTTGCAGCGGTCGTGGCAACGCGACTCCAGCGTGCAGCACAGCGAGCAGATCGGCGCGCCGTAGGCCGGGCAGTGCGCCATGTCCTCCGACTCGAACGCGGTGTCGCACACCGCGCAGGTCACGCTCTGGCCGGGCGCCCAGCGGGTGGTGTCCTGCCGCGCCAGGTACCAGCGGCCGCGCGTCGCCCAGGCGAGCAGCGGCGACACCAGCATCGCGGTGGCCAGCGCGATGAACGGCGCGAAGGCCTGCGCCGCGGCCCCGAGCGCGCCGGCGTACGCGACGATCGCGAGCACTGCCGCGCTCAGCATCGCGCCCAGCCCGACCGGGTTGATGTCGTACAGGTGGGCGCGCTTGAACTCGATGTGGCGCGGGCTCCAGCCGAGCGGTTTGTTGATCACCAGGTCGGCGACGAGCGCGCCCACCCACGCGATCGCGACGTTGCTGTACAGCCCGAGCACGCGCTCCAGCGCCTCGAACACGCCCAGCGTCATCAGCAGCACCGCGATCAGCACGTTGAACACCAGCCACACGACGCGGCCCGGGTGGCTGTGCGTCAGCCGCGCGAAGAAGTTCGACCACGCGAGCGAGCCGGCGTAGGCGTTGGTCAGGTTGATCTTCAGCTGCGACACCAGCACGAACAGCGTGGTCGCGCCGAGGATCCAGGCCGGGTTGTCGAACACGTAGCCGAAGCCGGCGAGGTACATCTGCGTGGGCTCGACCGCCTTCTCGGTCGGGATCTGGTGCTGCAGCGCGAGGAAGGCGAGGAACGCGCCGCCCAGCATCTTCACCATGCCCGGCACGATCCAGCCGGGCCCGGCCACCAGCACCGCGGCCCACCAGCGGCGCCGGTTTGCCTTGGTCTTCTCGGGCAGGAAACGCAGGTAATCGACCTGCTCGCCGATCTGCACCACCAGCGAGAACGCGACGGTGGCAGCGGTGCCGAACATCAGCCAGCTGAAGCCGTTGCTGCCCGACGCGCGGCCGACCAGCCCGGTGAAATCGACGAACACCTGCGGGTTCTTCGCCAGCACGAAGGCGTAGGGGCAGACCAGCAGGATCAACCACAGCGGCTGCGTCCACAGCTGCAGCCGCGAGATCAGCGTGATGCCGTGCATCACCAGCGGCACGATGCCGAGCGACGACAGCAGGTAGCACAGCGACAGCGGCCAGTCGAAGTACATCTGCAGCGCGAGCGCCAGGATCGCCGCCTCGAGCGCGAGGAAGATGAAGGTGAAGCTCGCGTAGACCAGCGAGGTCAGCGTGGAGCCGAGGTAGCCGAAGCCGGCGCCGCGCGTCAGCAGGTCCATGTCGACGCCGTACTTCGCGGCGTAGTAGCTGATCGGCAGCCCGGTCAGGAAGGTGATCAGCCCGACGACGAGGATCGCCCACAGCGCGTTCGAGAAGCCGTAGCCGATCGCGATCGAGCCGCCGATGGCCTCGAGCGCGAGGAACGAGGTGGCACCGAACGCGGTGTTCGCGACGCGGAACTCGCTCCACTTGCGGAAGCTGCGCGGCGTGTAGCGCAGCGCGTAGTCCTCGAGCGTCTCGTTGCCGACCCAGGTGTTGTAGTCCCGGCGGATGCGAAAGATCTTTTGCGTGGCCACGGACACCGGTTTCTCCGACAACGACGGCAGTGTCGGCTCTCATGCAAGAAGCGCTCCCGCAGGAAGCTACGTTGATTGACGTATTCGGGTTGCGCGCGCCATCCGGGACAGTCGGCACCAGCGTGAACAACGCGGCACCGCACAGGCTTGGTGCCGTGCGTCATGACGATGCCCTCAACTGTCCGGAGCCTTTCATGTCCAACCACCGCAATGACGATCTCCAGCCCGATTCGATGCAGCGCCGCCGGCTGCTGCAAGGTGCCGCTGCGCTGCCGCTGGCCGGTCTCTCGGGCCTGGCGTTCGCGCAGGCCTTCCCGACCGCCAAGGTCAACACGACGAAGCTGGCGGTCACCGACACCGAGGTGACGGTCGGCCAGTTGCACTCGGGCACCGGCACGATGGCGATCTCGGAGACCGGCTCGATCCAGGCCGAGCAGCTCGCGATCGACCAGATCAACGCGATGGGCGGCGTGCTGGGCCGCAAGATCAAGGTGATCAAGGAAGACGGCGCGTCCGACTGGCCGACCTTCGCCGAGAAGTCGAAGAAGCTGCTGGTCAACGACCGCGTGGCCTGCGTGTTCGGCTGCTGGACCTCGGCCTCGCGCAAGGCGGTGCTGCCGATCTTCGAGAAGGAGAACGGCATGCTCTATTACCCGACCTTCTACGAAGGCCTGGAGCAGAGCAAGAACGTGATCTACACCGGCCAGGAGGCGACGCAGCAGATCCTGTGGGGCCTCGACTGGGCGGCCAAGGAGAAGAAGGCCAAGACCTACTTCCTGGTCGGCTCCGACTACATCTGGCCGCGCACCTCGATGAAGATCGGCCGCAAGCACATCGAGGGGCACTTGAGCGGCAGCAAGGTGGTCGGCGAGGAGTACTACCCGCTGGGCCACACCAACTTCAACTCGCTGATCAACAAGATCAAGGTCGCCAAGCCCGACTGCATCTTCGTCGCGGTGGTCGGCGGCTCGAACGTCGCGTTCTACAAGCAGCTGAAGGCGGCCGGCGTCACCGCCGACAAGCAGTTCCTGCTGACGATCTCGGTGACGGAAGACGAGGTGCTGGGCATCGGCGGCGAGAACATGGCCGGCTTCTACGCGTCGATGAAGTACTTCCAGTCGCTGGACAACGCGAACAACAAGGCCTTCGTGTCGGCGTTCCGCGCCAAGTACGGCCCCACCTCGGTGATCGGCGACGTGACGCAGGCCGGCTACCTGGGCCCGTGGCTGTGGAAGGCGGCGGTCGAGAAGGCCGGCAGCTTCGACGTCGACAAGATCGCCGCGGCGTCGGCCGGCATCGAGCTGAAGACCGCCCCCGAGGGCTACGTGAAGGTGCACGAGAACCACCACCTGTGGAGCAAGACGCGCATCGGCATGGCGCAGGCGGACGGACAGTTCAAGGTGGTGGCGGAGTCGCCGGAGCTGATCGAGCCGAATCCGTTCCCGAAGGGATATCAGTAGCCCACCCCCGAGGCGCTTCGCGCCTCCCCCTCAAGGGGGCAACACCAGTGGACCGGCAAAGCCGGATCCACGGTGTTCGCTGGATCAGAACCTTTGCCGCGCGGGTGAACCATGACGCTCTCCGAAATGCTGAACATCAGCCTGATGCAAGGCTTCGCCGGCCTGAGCCTGTTCTCGGTGCTGCTGCTGATGGGCCTGGGCCTTGCCATCATCTTTGGCCAGATGGGCGTCATCAACATGGCGCATGGCGAGTTCATGACGATCGGCGCCTACACGATCTACCTGTTCTCGCACCTGGCCGAAAGCTACGCGCCGAAGCTGATCGGCGCGTACTTCCCGGTCGCGATCGTCGCGGCCTTCGGCTTCGCGTTCGCCGCCGGCTGGGCGGTCGAGTGGCTGTTCATCCGCCACCTGTACCGACGCCCGCTCGACACGCTGCTCGCCACCTGGGGCCTGTCGCTGGGCATGCAGCAGATCTTCCGCTCGACCTTCGGCGCGAAGGAGGTGAGCCCCACGCTGCCCGACTGGCTGATGGGCTCGTGGGCCCCATCGCCCGGCCTCGACATCCCGATCAACGGCCTGTTCGTGATGGCGCTGACGGCGGTCGTCACCGGCGGCGTGCTGCTCGCGCTGTACCGCTCGCGCTGGGGCCTGCGGGTGCGCGCCACGGTGGCCAACCGCGTGATGGCCAACGCGACCGGCATCAACACCCGCAAGACCGACCGGCTGACGTTCGCGATCGGCTGCGGCATCGCCGGCGTCGCGGGCGCGGCCTTCACCACCATCGGCTCCACCGGCCCGACCAGCGGCTCGCTCTACATCGTCGACGCCTTCCTGGTCGTCACCTTCGGCGGCGCGGCCAGCCTGCTGGGCACCGTGGTCTCGGCCTTCGGCATCGCGCAGACGCAGTCGATCGCCGAGTTCTTCATCACCGGCTCGATGGCCAAGGTGCTGACGCTGTCGATGATCGTGCTGATCCTGATGCTGCGGCCGCAGGGGCTGTTCGCGGCCAAGGTGCGGCGTTGACTGCTTCTCTCCCTTCCCCAAGAGGCAATCCGATGAATCGCATCAGGCAGTGGCTGGACCGCAGCGGCATGGGCAGCGTGCTGCTGCTGGCCGTGGTGCTGGCGGTGGTGTTCCCGCTGGCCTTCGACCTGTTCCGGCTCAACCTGGTCGGCAAGTACCTGAGCTACGCGTTCGTGGCCCTCGGCCTCGTGATGTTGTGGGGCTACGGCGGCGTGCTGAGCCTGGGGCAGGGCGTGTTCTTCGGCCTCGGCGGCTACGGCATGGCGATGTTCCTGAAGCTCGAGGCGAGCGACCCCATCACCACCAAGATCCAGTCGACACCCGGCATTCCCGACTTCATGGACTGGAACCAGATCACCGCGCTGCCGCTGTGGTGGGAGCCGTTCCGCCACTTCCCGTTCGCGCTGCTCGCGATCCTGGTGGTGCCGACGCTGCTGGCCTTCGTGATCGGCTTCGCGATGTTCAAGCGGCGCGTCGGCGGCGTGTACTTCGCGATCATCACGCAGGCGGTGGCGCTGATCCTCACGGTGCTGATCATCGGCCAGCAGGGCTACACCGGCGGCGTCAACGGCATGACCGACCTGAAGACGCTGCTCGGCTGGGACACGCGCACCAACAGCGCGAAGTACATCCTGTACTTCCTGACGGTGGCGCTGCTGATCGGGGCTATCGTCGTGTGCCGCTGGATCCAGATGAGCAAGCTCGGCACGCTGCTGCTCGCGATGCGCGACAAGGAAGACCGGGTGCGCTTCTCGGGCTACGACGTCGCGATGTTCCGGGTGTTCGCGTTCTGCCTGGCGGCGCTGCTGTCGGCCATCGGCGGGGCGCTGTTCACGCTGCAGGTGGGCTTCATGTCGCCGTCGCTGGTGGGGATCGTTCCGAGCATCGAGATGGTGATCTTCGCGGCGGTCGGCGGGCGCATGTCGCTGGTGGGGGCGGTGTACGGCGCGCTGCTCGTCAACTTCGGCAAGACCTACTTCTCCGAGAGCCTGCCCGACCTGTGGCTGTTCCTGATGGCGGCGATGTTCCTCGGCGTGGTGCTGGCGTTCCCCGACGGGCTGGCCGGGTTGTACGCCGACAAGCTGAAGCCGTGGTGGGTCCGGCGCATGAGCCTGCGCAAGGGTGCGCCGCGGACCGAAACGGCCTGGAGGGCGTCATGAGCAACACCGATTTCGTGCTGGCGGTCGAGGACCTGACCGTCTCGTTCGACGGCTTCAAGGCGATCGACGCGCTGACCCTGTACGTCGACAAGAACGAGCTGCGCGTGATCATCGGCCCGAACGGCGCCGGCAAGACCACGCTGCTCGACCTGATCTGCGGCAAGACGCGCGCGAGCGGCGGCAGCATCAAGTTCAAGAACACCGAGATGAGCCGGCTGCCGGAGTACCAGATCGTGCGCGCCGGCATCGGCCGCAAGTTCCAGACGCCGTCGATCTACGAGAACCTCAGCGTGTTCCAGAACCTGGAGGTCTCGTTCCCGCGCGGGCGCGGCGTGTTCGGCGCCCTCGCGTTCCAGCGCGATGCCGAGGTGCGCGACGCGGTGCAGTCGGTGGCCGCCGAGATCGGCCTGGCCGAGCAGCTCGCGCTGGAGGCGGGCCTGCTGTCGCACGGGCAGAAGCAGTGGCTCGAGATCGGCATGCTGCTAATGCAGGACCCGGAGCTCTTGATGCTCGACGAGCCGATCGCCGGCATGAGCGTGCGTGAGCGCGAGCTGACGGCCGAGCTGCTGAAGCGCATCTGCAAGGGCCGCTCGATGATCGTGATCGAGCACGACATGGAGTTCGTCAAGCAGATCGCCCACAAGGTGACGGTGATGCACCAGGGAAAGATCCTCGCCGAAGGCTCGATGGAGCAGGTGCAGGCCGACCCGAAGGTGATCGATGTCTACCTTGGCCACTGAGGACACCGCGATGCTCACCGTCAGGAACCTGCACGTCGCCTACGGCCAGAGCGAGGCCTTGCACGGCATCGACTTCGACGCGAACAAGAACGAGACCGTCGCGATCATGGGCCGCAACGGCATGGGCAAGACCACGCTGTTCAAGAGCCTGATGGGCGTGCTGCCGGCCAGGTCCGGCAGCATCGAGGTCGACGGCCGCGAGGTCACGAAGGACGAGAGCTTCCAGCGCGTGCGCAAGGGCCTGGCCTACGTGCCGCAGGGCCGCATGATCTTCCCGACGCTGACGGTCGAGGAGAACATCCAGACCGGCCTGGAGAACGCCGCGAGCCGGCGCATCCCCGACGAGATCTACGCGCTGTTCCCGGTGCTGTTCGAGATGCGCTCGCGCAAGGGCGGCAACCTGTCGGGCGGCCAGCAGCAGCAGCTCGCGATCGCGCGTGCGCTGGTCACCAACCCGAAGGTGCTGCTGCTCGACGAGCCGACCGAAGGCATCCAGCCGTCGATCATCAAGGACATCGCCCGGGCGCTGAACGAGATCCGCAAGCGGCGCGAGATCACGATCGTCGTTTCGGAGCAGGTGCTGAGCTTCGCGCTGGACGTGGCCGACCGGCTGCTCGTCATCGAAGGCGGGCGGCTGGTGCACGAGAGCCCGCGCGCGAGCACCGACGTGCAGCGCATCAAGCAATTCCTTTCCGTCTGAAAGTTCGTCACAGGAGCCCCACCATGCCCGACACCCTGATCAAGGTCGACCTGAAGCAATCGCCGTACGAGAACGAGCAAGTCCACAACCGCTGGCACCCGGACATCCCGATGGCCTGCTGGGTCAAGCCGGGCGAGGACTTCGTGCTGGAGACCTACGACTGGACCGGCGGCTTCATCCAGAACAACGACAGCGCCGACGACGTGCGCGACATCGACCTGTCGATCGTGCACTTCCTGTCGGGCCCGGTCGGCGTGCACGGTGCCGAGCCGGGCGACCTGCTGGTGGTCGACCTGCTGGACATCGGCGCCAAGGCCGACAGCCTGTGGGGCTTCAACGGCTTCTTCTCGAAGAACAACGGCGGCGGCTTCCTGACCGACCACTTCCCGTTCGCGCAGAAGTCGATCTGGGACATCCAGGGCATGTTCACGAAGTCGCGCCATGTGCCGGGCGTCCACTACGCCGGGCTGATCCACCCGGGGCTGATCGGCTGCCTGCCGGACCCGTCGCTGCTCGAGAAGTGGAACGAGCGCGAGCTCGGCCTGATCGCGACCGAGCCCGACCGCGTGCCGCCGCTGGCGAACCCGCCGTTCGCGGCCACCGCGCACCTGGGCAAGCTGGGCGGCGACGCGAAGGCCAAGGCAGCAGCCGAAGGGGCGCGCACCGTGCCGCCGCGCGAGCACGGCGGCAACTGCGACATCAAGGACCTGTCGCGCGGCTCGAAGATCTACTTCCCGGTCTACGTGAAGGGCGCGGGCCTGTCGGTCGGCGACCTGCACTTCAGCCAGGGCGACGGCGAGATCACCTTCTGCGGCGCGATCGAGATGGCCGGCTGGGTGCACATGAAGGTCGAGGTGATCAAGGGCGGGATGGCGATGTACGGCATCAGGAACCCGATCTTCCGGCCGAGCCCGATCACGCCGCACTACAACGACTACCTGATCTTCGAGGGCATCTCGGTCGACGAGCAGGGCAAGCAGCACTACCTGGACGTGAACGTCGCGTACCGCCAGGCCTGCCTGAACGCGATCGAGTACCTGACGAAGTTCGGCTACTC
This sequence comes from Rhizobacter sp. P5_C2, assembly GCF_054049715.1. NCBI lineage: Bacteria > Pseudomonadati > Pseudomonadota > Betaproteobacteria > Burkholderiales > Sphaerotilaceae > Rhizobacter > Rhizobacter sp. P5_C2. The sequence goes on from NZ_JBFULV010000022.1 coordinate 60,470, forward strand.
GAAGGCGCAGGCGTACTCGATCCTCGGCACCGCGCCGGTGCAGGGGCACATCAGCGGCGTGGTCGACATCCCGAACTCCTGCGCGACGCTGTGGCTGCCGACGCAGATCTTCGATTTCGACATCCGGCCGAACGCGAGCGGGCCGGTGAAGTACATCCAGGGCGGACCGGAGATGCCGCTGTCGCCGGACCTCTGAGCCAGGGGCGCCGACCATGCCGACCTACGACTACCAGTGCCCGCAGTGCGGGCCGTTCGATGCGCTGCGGCGCATGGCCGAGCGCGATGTGCCGGCCGATTGCCCGCGCTGCGAGATGCCGTCGGCGCGCGCCTGGCTGGCGGCACCGCGGCTGGCCGACATGCCGGCCGAGCGGCGCTTCGCGCTCGCGACCAACGAGCGGGCGCAGCATGAGCCGAAGGAATCGGCGCGCTACCGGCATCCGGCGGGGTGTGGGTGCTGCGCCGGGCCGAAGCGCAGCGGGGAGGCGGCGAAAGCGCCGCGGTCATTCGCCAACAAGCGGCCCTGGATGATCAGTCACTGAAGGGCTTCGACAGGCTCAGCCCGACCCTTCGACAAGCTCAGGGCGAGCGGAGCTTGCAGCGTCACATCTGCTTGGCCAGCTCGGCCGTCCGGCAGATCTCGTTGTTGTCGACGGTGACCCACTCGCCGCCCTTTTGCAGGCAGACCGCCCGTGCGGTCTGGTGGCGTTCGCGGATGCGGTCGGGGGCGGTGGCGACCCGGAACACCGCGCCGGCAATGGCGACGATGCTGATCAGCGCGAAAGCGGTGCGTGCGAAACGGGTGCCCATGGCGCTCTCCGGTGGATCGGCGAATTCTCTGACATTCGGCTCGACTTTGCTTGCTCGTTAGCATCCCCACCTTTGCGCATGCGAGACAGCCGATGAAGCCTTCCGTGTCAGATGTTGCCGAACACTGGATCGAGGACGCGGGCGACAGCGACGCCGCCCAGCTGGACATCCCGCCGCACGCGACGCGAGACCGCCGCTTCGAGATCTTCTGCAGCTTCGAGGTCGCCAACCCGGCCGGCGACGACCAGGCGCACCACGGGCTGCGCGTGCTGGTCAACGGCGCCCAGGAATGGACGCGCCGGGTCGCGACGCACGCCGGCAGCGATTCGCTGGACGTGCGGCTGCGCAAGACGGTGCCGGTCGGCGAGCCGCTGCGGCTGACGGCCCGCACCGAGGTGCAGGGCGTGCGGCGGGTCAGCCTGAAGATCACCGCCGACGAGGAACTCGACGGCTGAGGCCCGCGGACGCTTCAGTGCAGCCGCAGCGACGACATGCCGAACAGGCCGATCAGCCCGATCGCGATCAGGTAGATCGCGACGATGAAGTTCAGCAGCTTGGGCATGACCAGCACCAGGATGCCGGCCAGCAGCGAAATCAGGGGGGTGAGGCTCAGGTGGATGTTCAAGATGGGGTTCCGGGTGGGCGTGTAACGGGTTGATGGAGGGGGACCTCGGGCAGGTCCCTAGAATGTCGGCCCGCGCATCGAAGACGATGGCGCACCGATTTTCCCTGGAGCCTGCTGTGGACCTGAAACTGCCGATTGTCATCTTCGACGAACTCACCGAGTCCGTCATCCGCTCCACCGGCATGCTCGACCTGGCCAGCGGCGAGATCCGCAACGTGCAGTACGAGGAGTACGACGTGAAGGCCGAGGGCATGCCAGTCGAGGACGAAACCTACGAATTCACCTCCGGCTTGCTGACCAACGGCAAGCGGGACGTCGAGTTCCGCATCGAGGTGGACATCATGTCCGGCGCCTACTCGGTGACCCCGAGCGAGCTGCTGGAGCTGAAGGGCCGCGCCGCCAAGCTGTTCTCGACGAAATAGAACGGCTACCCTTGGCGCCTCCCGCCACGACACCGGAGCCGCCATGCCGACGATGCCCGAAGCCAGGATCCTGATCGCCCAGGGCGGTGGCCCGACCGCCGTGATCAACCAGTCGCTGGTCGGCGCGGTGCTCGCGGCGCAGCGCTTCCCCGAGGTGACGGCGGTCTACGGCGCCCGCCACGGCGTGCGCGGCATCGTCGACGAGGATTTCGTCGACCTCGCGCGCGAGACCCCGCAGCAGCTCGAGGCGGTGGCCGCAACCCCCGCGTCGGCCCTTGGCAGCACCCGCGACAAGCCCGACCTGGCCTACTGCCGCGCGATCCTGAAGGTGTTGCAGGCGCACGGCATCAGCCATTTCCTGTACATCGGCGGCAACGATTCGTCGGACACCGTGCGCATCGTCAGCGACGAAGCCCGCCAGGCCGGCCACGCGCTGCGCTGCATCCACGTGCCGAAGACCATCGACAACGACCTGGTGGGCAACGACCACACGCCGGGCTATGCGTCGGCGGCGCGCTTCGTCGCGCAGGCCTTCGCCGGGGCCAACCTCGACAACGCGGCGCTGCCGGGCGTCTACCTCGGCGTCGTGATGGGCCGGCATGCCGGTTTCCTGACCGCCGCCGCCGCGCTCGGCGCCCGCTACCCGGACGACGGCCCACACCTCGTCTACCTGCCCGAGCGGGTGTTCGAGCGCGAGCGCTTCCTGGCCGACGTGCGCGCCACGCACCAGCGCCTCGGGCGCTGCGTGATCGCCGTCTCCGAGGGCATCCACGACGCGTCGGGCGAGCCGATCGCGGCGCAGTTGGTGCAACAGGCCGGGGGCGGGGTCGAGCGCGACGCCCACGGCAACCTGCAGCTGTCGGGCACCGGCGCGCTGGCCGACCTGCTGTGCGACCTGATCAAGGACCAGCTGAAGATCAAGCGCGTGCGCGGCGACACCTTCGGCTACCTGCAGCGCTCGTTCCTCGGCTGCGTGTCGGATGTCGACCAGCGCGAGGCGCGCGAGGTCGGCGAGACCGCGCTGCAGTTCGCGCTGCGCGGCGACCGCGACGGCTCGGTGGCGATCCAGCGCTGCGGCGACTACGCGGTGCGCTACGAGCTGCTGCCGCTTGCGGCGGTGGCCGGCAAGACGCGGGTGATGGAAGACGTGTTCATCGCCGATGGCGTTGGCAACAACGGCCATGGCGTCACCGACGCGTTCCGCCAGTACCTGCGCCCGCTGCTGGGCAGCGACATGCCGCAGGCGCAGCGGCTGCGCGGGCATCCGGTCGCGAAATTGCTCGGCTGACGCAGGTGGGTTGAAACGACAGGGCCGACGGCAGGGTCGGGCATTTCCTACCGCAGCGCCCGTCCTCGGCTGATGGGCTGCGGGGGCACAACCGGGTCTGATGGGATCACTCCATCCACCGGAAAGGGATCACCATGACCCACAAGATGCTTTTGCTCTCCGCGCTGCTGGCCGGCGCTTTCGGTTCGCAGACCGTGCTGGCCCAGACCACCACCGAGGACCCGTCCGCGCCGAAGACACGTGAGCAGGTCAAGGCCGAAACCAGGGATGCCGCCGCCGCCGGCAAGAAGGTGCCGATCGGCGAGCAGCACAACAACAAGCGCAAGCCCGTCACGTCGGAAACGACCCGCGAGCAGGTCAAGGCGGACACCAAGGCCGCGAAGGCCATGGGCGAGATGAAGACCTCGGAAGGCGACCTGAACAAGATGCCGCCGCCGGCCGCCGGCTCGCCCCCGCCGGCCGACCGGGCCGATGTCAAGGCCGAAACGAAGCGCGCAATGAAGAACGGCGAGATCGAGCGCAGCGAAGAATCGGGCAAGCCGAAGAAGTAAGCCCGCGCAGCATGTGCCAGTGAGCAGGCCGGTGGCGCTTCAGGGCGCTGCCGGCTTCAGCTTGCCCGTCTTTTTCGGGGCCTCTTTGACGGCCTCTTTCGGTGCCGGCGCACTCCACGTCGCCCGCACCACCTCGCCCTGCAACAGGCTGAGCGTGCGGTTCTCGACGCGGTAGCCGTCGATCTCGCGCAGCATCTTCAGCACCGCCTGTTCCTGCTTCATCGCCGGTTCGGCGCAGGCCGCGCGCGTCGTGCCCAGCGGCGACAGCGTCAGCAGCGTGCCGCGCTGCACGAAGCGGCCCATCAGGCGGTTGCAGCCGGTGTGGCCGCTCAGGTGCTGCGACGCGGCGTCGAGCGTCAGTTGCACCGGCGTGCCGCCGGCCACCTGGGCCTGCGCCTCGCCGCCCAGCGTCTGCAGCGTCCAGCGGGTGCCCGCGAGCGTGGCGTTCAGGTCGGGCAGCGCGTCGGCCGCGGCTGCGATGGCGACGGCGCTGCACAGCACGGTGCCGCACAGCGCGCGGCGAAACAGGGATGGGGTCATCGGGCAAGCATACAGTCACCGCCCCAAGGCGAGCGACTACCATCGCGCGACCACGAGGAGGCTCCCCGATGCAAGACTGGCTGCTGCGGCTGAACCGCTATTTCCCGATCCGCTACAGCGTCTGGCTGGCGTGCGCGGTCGGGCTGCTGCTCAGCGCCTTCACGCTGGTGGCCTTCCATGTCGGGCTGGTGTATGTGCTGCTCTTCACGCTGCTGCTCGCGGTGGGCGCGCGCGACGTGATGCAGACCCGGCATTCGGTGCTGCGCAACTACCCGGTGATCGGGCACCTGCGTTTCCTGCTGGAGTTCATCCGGCCCGAGATGCGGCAGTACTTCATCGAGGGCGACAACGAGGCCGCGCCGTTCTCGCGCCAGCAGCGCTCGCTGGTCTACCAGCGGGCGAAGAACGACTCCGACAAGCGCCCCTTCGGCACGCAGATGGACGTCGGCGCGCTGGGCTACGAATGGATCAACCATTCGCTGGTGCCGACCGAGCTGCCGACGCACGACTTCCGCGTGATGATCGGCGCGACCCGCGCGCAGCCCTATTCGGCCAGCGTCTTCAACATCTCGGCGATGAGCTTCGGCGCGCTGTCGGCGAATGCCATCCTGGCGCTGAACGCCGGCGCGAAGCGAGGCGGTTTCGCGCACGACACCGGCGAGGGCAGCATCAGCCGCCACCACCGCGAGAACGGTGGCGACCTGATCTGGGAGATCGGCTCCGGCTACTTCGGTTGCCGCAATGACGACGGCAGCTTCAACGAGCAGCGCTTCGCCGACAACGCGACCCAGCCGCAGGTGCGGATGATCGAGCTGAAGCTGAGCCAGGGCGCGAAGCCAGGCCATGGTGGCGTGCTGCCCGGCCCGAAGGTGACGCCCGAGATCGCCGAGGCGCGCGGCGTCGCGACCTGGGTCGACTGCATCTCGCCGGCGCGCCACAGCGCCTTCGACACGCCGGTCGAGATGATGCATTTCATCGAGCGCCTGCGCACGCTGTCGGGCGGCAAGCCGACCGGTTTCAAGCTGTGCATCGGCCACCCGTGGGAGTGGTTCGCGCTCGCGAAGGCGATGCTCGTGACCGGCATCACGCCGGACTTCATCGTCGTCGACGGGGCCGAGGGCGGCACCGGTGCGGCGCCGCTGGAGTTCACCGACCACGTCGGTGCGCCGCTGCAGGAGGGGCTGCTGCTGGTGCACAACACGCTGGTCGGGCTGAACCTGCGCGACCAGGTGAAGCTCGGCTGTGCCGGCAAGGTGGTCAGCGCGTTCGACATCGCGCGGATGATGGCCTTGGGGGCCGACTGGTGCAACGCGGCGCGCGGCTTCATGTTCGCGCTCGGCTGCATCCAGGCGCAGGCCTGCCACACCGGCAACTGCCCGACGGGGGTCAGCACGCAGGATCCGCAGCGCCAGCGCGCGCTGGTGGTGCCGACCAAGTCCGAGCGCGTCTTCCACTACCACCAGAACACGCTGCGCGCGCTGAAGGAGCTGGTGCAGGCGGCGGGGCTGACGCACCCGGGCGGGATCACCGCGTCGCACATCGTGCGGCGCTCGGCGGACCACGAGGTGAAGCTGTTGGCGAACCTGCTGCCGTTCCTGAAGCCGGGGTCGCTGCTCGACGGCAGCGGGCCGGCGCACAACGTGTTCAGGCTGTACTGGCCGATGGCGCAGGCGCACAGTTTTGCGATGACCCCTTGAGTGACCCCCTGAGTTGAGGGGGGTAGTGCCCCGGGGTCATGGGGATGCACCGAAAAGTGGCGCATCGAAGAATGGACGATCTTCGTGCCCGACCATTTTCCATGCAGTCCCTCGTCCTTCTCCAGCGCGATCACGAGGCCAGCCCTCACCTGGCTGCGCTGATCGCCGCCACCCCGGGTTTCCGGGTGGTTGGCACGGTTCACACGGTCGACGAGGCGCGTCCGCTGATCGCGCGAACCGACCCCGACATCCTGGTGACCGACCTGCGGGTGCAGGACGGCCCGGTCGACGGCTTGCTGGGCGACCTGCGCCAGGGTGGGCGGGCGACGCGCCCGCAGGTGCTGGTGACGCTGATGTCACATGACGACACGGTGCTGCTGCAGGCGCTAAGGGCCGGTGCCGACGGCTACTGGGTGCACGCCAATTCGCCCGAGGCGCTGATCAGCGGGTTGCAGGAGGTGGCGCGCGGCGAATCGCCGATGACGCCGAACATTGCGCGCCAGGTGCTGTCGCATTTCGAGGCGCCGCCGCGCTACCTGCTGGCCGACACGATGACCGAGGCGCTGAACCCGCTGGTGCTGACGGGCATGGAGCGGCAGATCCTGCAGTGGCTGGCGCAGGGCTACCTGATCGACGAGATTGCGCAGCAGTGGCATGCGAGTGTGCATACGGTTGCTTGTGGCATCCGCCGGGTTTATCAGAAGCTGCAGTTCGATATTCGGGCGAATGGGTTGTCGCTCACTGCGTGAGGGCTGGGTTCTGTTCACTGCGTGAGGCTGCTGCCGGGGCGAGACCCGGCAGCAGCCTCACGCAGTGAACGGAAATCACCCCCGAGGCGGCGCCGTGTCGATGAAACTCTGCCGAAGCGCCAGCTTCTCGTAGAGCTTCGCAAGATTGGGATAGCTGCTGCGCCAATCGATGTGCGCGAACCGGAAGTCGAGGTACCCCAGCGCGCAGCCGGTCGCGATATCGGCCAGCGTGAAATGCGTCCCCGAGCACCAGGCCTTGTCCCCCAGCCCCTGGCTCATCGCGGCCAGGCAGGCATGCACCTTGTCCATCTGCCGGCTGACCCAGGCCGCGCTGCGCTGGCCTTCGCTGCGGCCGGCCCAGGTCTGCTCCAGGCGGGCCAGGATCGCGGCGTCCTGCAGGCCGTCGCCCAGCGCCTCCCAGGTGCGCACCTCGGTGCGCTCGCGGCCGGTCTCGGGGATCAGCTTGCCCACCGGCGAACGGGTGTCGATGTACTCGACGATCACGCGCGAGTCGAACACCGCCTCGCCGCCTTCCATCACCAGCACCGGCACCTTGCCCAGCGGGTTGGACTTCATGATCGTGTCGCGCGCCCACACGTCTTCCAGCTCGAACTGGTAGTCGAGCTTCTTTTCCGCCATCACGATGCGCACCTTGCGCACATAGGGGCTTGCGAGCGAGCCGATGAGTTTCATGTGTGGGTGTCCCTGGAGTGAAATCGATTCTAGCGAAGGGTGCGCTCCCCGATGGCCTCGAACAGGGGAGTATGGCGGCGGCAAAGCACGGTGTTAAAGTTTTCGCGAGGGAGAACGCCGCCCATCCACAGGGCACGGCGCACACGACATGACCACGCCACACGACGGATTCACCGCGCCCGACGGTGACCAGCCGGCCCAGAGCGCCAGCATCGACAGCGCCGGCCTGGACGGCGTCGTCTCGACGCTCGACGCCACGCTGCCACCAGCGACCATCTCTTCCGGCTTCGACAACAGCACGCTCAACGAGCGCCTGCCGATCCGCTTCACCGGCTCCGGCAGCGAATACTTCCGGATCTGGATCGTCAACCTGCTGCTGACGCTGGTCACCGCCGGGCTCTACTTCCCGTGGGCCAAGGTGCGGCGGCTGCGCTACTTCTACGGCAACACGCTGGTCGCCGGCCAGCCGCTGGGCTTCCACGGCGACCCGAAGAAGATGCTGCGCGGCTACCTGCTGGTCGCGCTGCTCGGCGGGCTGTACTCGGCGGCCGGCAGTTTCTCGCCGGTGGCCGGGCTGGTCGCCTTCGTGATCGTCGCGCTGCTGTGGCCGGCACTGTTCAAGTCGTCGCTGCAGTTCCGGCTCGCCAACACCAGCTGGCGCGGGCTGCGTTTCCGCTTCACCGGCAGCGTCGGCGGCGCCTACCGCGCACTGCTGCCGGTGTTCGCGCCCAGCGCGGTGCTGCTGGTGGTCCTGCTCGCGGTGCCCGACCCGACCCACCCGCCCGGCTGGTATGGTCCGGCCTTCGGCGCGGTGATGGGCGTCACGCTGCTGGCGATGCCGTTGCTGATGTGGAACCTGAAGAAATACCAGCACGACCACTATGCGTTCGCGCAACTGCAGACCGAGCTGCGCGCCGGCCCTGGCGCGTTCTACGGGCTGTGCCTGAAGAGCTTCGGCGTCTGGCTGCTGTCCGGCCTCGGGGTCGGCCTCGTCCTGTTCGGCGTGTTCACCGTGATCGGTTCCAGCCTGGCGGGCTGGATGCGCAACCGAGGCGGAGCCGGCAGCGTCGCGGTGACGGTCTTCAGCGTCGTCGTCATCCTGGCGCTGACGCTGCTGATGCAGGTCTTCGCCCGCCCGTACTTCACGTCACGCTTCCAGAACCTGCTGTGGTCGCGCACCGGCAACAAGCACCTGCGCTTCAAGAGCGAGCTGCGCTTCGGGCCGCTGCTGCGCACGACGCTGCTGAACTGGCTGCTCATGGTCGTGACGCTCGGCCTCTACTGGCCGTTCGCGCGCGTCGCGCTGACGCGACTGCGGCTCGAATCGGTCGGCATCGTCAGCCGCACCCACCTCGATGCGCTGGTCGCGCAGGCCGGGCATGAGGGCGATGCCGCCGGCGACGCGGCCGGCGATTTCTTCGGCATCGACGTCGGGCTGTGAACGCCCCGTCCGGTCCCCCCGCCGCCCCCGCGCTCGAGGTCGACTTCTTCGACGGTCGCAGCGCGCGCAGCCACCGGGTGCGCATCCACGTGAGCGGCGAGCGGCTGCTGATCGCCGGCGACGGCATCGCGCGCAGCGTGCCGCTGGCCGAGGTGCAATGGCCGGAGCGCACCCGCCACGGCGCGCGCGTCGCGCACCTGAAGGATGGCGGTGCGCTGCACTGCTCCGAGGCCACCGCCTGGGACGCCTGGGCGCGCGCCAGCGGCCGCGGCGAGACGCTGGTCGTGAAGGCGCAGCAAAGCTGGCGTTGGGTCGGTGGCATCGTCGCGGCGCTGGTGCTGCTGCTGGCCGCCGGCTACCTGTGGGGCTTGCCGTGGGCCGCGCGCGCGGTCGTCGCGGTGCTGCCGCAGTCGGTCGACCGCGAGATCGGCAACGCCGCGATGAAATCGGTGGACGGCCAGTTGGTGCAGGCCAGCGAACTGCCGGCGGCGCAGCAGGCCAGGTTGCGCGCCGCGTTCGACCGCGCGGTCGAACAGGCCTGGCCGCAGGGGGCGCCGCCGCACGAGCTGCTGTTCCGCCGCGGCAAGGACAAGTCGCTGGGCCCGAACGCGTTCGCGCTGCCCGGCGGCACGATGGTGCTGACCGACGAGCTGGTCGCGCTGGTCGATGGCGACGAGGCGGTGATCCTCGGCGTGCTCGGCCATGAACTGGGCCATGTGCGCCACCGCCACGGGCTGCGCATGCTGGTGCAGGCGACCGCGCTCGGCGTGGTGACGAGCGTGGTGGTCGGCGACTTCAGCAGCCTGCTGGCTGGCGTGCCGCTGGTGCTCGGGCAGGCCGGCTATGCGCGCGATGCCGAGCGCGAGGCCGATGCCGACAGCGTGCACCTGATGAAGGCCGCCGGCATCTCGCCCGACGCGATGGTGCGCTTCTTCGAGAAGATCGCCGACGAGCGCCGCAAGCGGTCGGATGGCGGTGAGCCGAGCTGGCTCGGCATCGCGATCGCGTCGCACCCGGCGGACGACGACCGGATCCGCTACTTCCGCGAGGCCGCAGGCCGCTAGAAAAAGTTCAGCGCTGCAGCGTCCAGTCGACGCTGCCCGGCCGCCCCGGCAGCGACAGCGTCGCGGTGGCCGCCGGTGTCCGTGCGACGACCTGCCCGGCGCGCACCACCGCGAGCCGCGCCGCGCGCAGCCGGATCGCCTCGACCGGGTCGCGCGCCTGCAGCAGCACGAAATCCGCTTTCGCGCCCACGGCCACCCCGTAGCCGTCGAGCCCGAGGATCTTCGCGCTGTTGACGGTGACGGCATCGAAGCAGGCCCGCATCTGCGCCTGCGAGGTCATCTGCGCGACGTGCAGGCCCATCTGCGCGACCTCCAGCATGTCGGCGCTGCCCGACGAGTACCACGGGTCCATCACGCAGTCGTGGCCGAAGCCGACGTTGACGCCGGCGGCCATCAGCTCCGGCACGCGCGTCATGCCGCGGCGCTTCGGGTAGCTGTCGTGGCGGCCCTGCAGCGTGATGTTGATCAGCGGGTTGGCGACCCCATGCACCTGCGCCTCGGCGATCAGCGGCAGCAGCTTGCTGACGTAGTAGTTGTCCATCGAATGCATCGAGGTCAGGTGCGAGCCGGTGACGCGGCCGTGCAGCCCGAGCCGCTGTGTGTGGAACGCGAGCGTCTCGATGTGGCGCGACAGCGGGTCGTCGCTCTCGTCGCAGTGCATGTCGACGCGCAGCCCGCGCTCGGCGGCCAGCTCGCACAGCAGGCGCACGCTCTCGGCGCCGTCGGCCATCGTGCGCTCGAAGTGCGGGATGCCGCCGACCACGTCGACGCCCCGGTCGAGCGCGCGTTTGAGGTTCCCGAGCGCGGTCGGCGAGCGCAGCACGCCGTCCTGCGGGAACGCGACGAGCTGCAGGTCGAGGTACGGCTTCACCATCTGCTTGACGTGCAGCAGCGCATCGACCGCGAGCAGCCGGTCGTCGCACACGTCGACGTGCGAGCGCACCGCGAGCAGCCCCTTGGCCACTGCCCAGTCGCAGTACTGCAACGCGCGCTCGACCAGCGCCTCCTGCGTCAGCAGCGGCTTCAGCTCACCCCACAGCGCGATGCCTTCGAGCAGCGTGCCGCTCTGGTTGACGCGCGGCAGGCCGTGGCTGAGCGTGGCGTCCATGTGGAAATGGGCGTCGACGAAGGGCGGCGACAGCAGCCAGCCCTGGCCGTCGAGCAGCGTCGCGCCCTCGGGCAGCGGCAGCTGGGGGCCGATGGCCTCGATGCGGCCGTCGCGCGCGAGCACATCGTGGCCGCGGCGGCCGTCGGGCAGGGTGACGTTGCGAACGAACAGCATCGGGTTCTCCATGGGCATGACCTCGGAGGTCATGGACTGCAGGGGGTCAGGCGGCGAGCATGCAGCCATGTCCAACCGAAGGAGCATTCATGAATGATGCCAGCACCCTCAACCTCGTCCCGCTGGCCGTCGGCCACATGATCGGCCTCGGCGCGATCGGCTCCTGCCTGGGGGTCGGCGTGCTGGCCAGCAAGTACCTCGAAGCGTCGGCACGCCAGCCCGAGCTGATGGAGCCGCTGCAGCAGAAGGTGTTCCTGCTGGTCGGCGTACTCGACGGCGCGTTCATCATCGCGACCGGCATCGGCCTGTGGTTCGCGACCGCCAACCCGTTCAAGGGCTGAGCGTTCAGCCGGCAGGCGGTTCGTAGCGCGCGGGCATCTCGACGCCCGGCCGCTCGTCGTCCCAGGCCATTGCGCTGATGCGCCAGCCGACCGGGGTCGAGACGAACTGCGTCGAGATCACGCCGCGCGCCGCGAAGGCCTGGCCGTTCAGCGTGCCGGCCTTCGCGTAGGTGCTCATCCGGTGCGCCACCTGGCCGAACACCTCGGTGATCTCGGCCAGCTCGGTTTCGCGGAACGCCGTCAGCTCGCCGGCTTCCACCGAGCGCTGGCGCGGCGCGATGAACTGCGCGACGGTCGTCACCTCGGGCGCCGGCCCGAGGTTGCGGATCAGCAGGCCGCCGTCGATGAACAGGTCGTGCAACCGCTCGTACGGCGGGCGCCCGCCGGGCTCGAAGGACACGGCGTCGAAGAAGGCCTGGGTCAGCGTGGCCAGCGCATCGTGCGTGGCCGCGGTGGTGGGTGCGGTCGTCATGGCGGCAGATTGTCGACGCGCTGTCCGTTGTCCGTCCGGTGAGTGTCCGCGGACACGTCGGCGCCAGGGGCAATCCGCGCCAAGCCCTTGATTCAGCGGTACTTTCACCGGCAGCCCGCGCGGGCACGGGCGTTGCAATGAAGCAGCCCATGAACGCTGCGAACGACGCTCCCGTGATCCGCGACACCTCGGCCCAGGACCAGCCGCTGCCGAAGCGCCGGATGCGGGTCGGGCCGTGGCTCGCGATCGGCGTGTCGCTCGCGGCCCTGGCGGCGATGGTGCTCTCGACGCCAACGCTGCGCCACGGCTGGTCGTCCGGCCCGTCGGTCTCGGCCTCGCGCCTGCTGATCGCGACGGTGCAGCGTGGCCCGTTCGTGCGCGACATCGCGGCCGAAGGCAAGGTGGTGGCGGCAGTCAGCCCGACGCTGTATGCCGCCGGTGGCGGTGCCGCGACGCTGAAGGTGCATGCCGGCGACCGCGTCGCGCGCGGCCAGGTGCTGGCGCTGATCGACAGCCCCGATCTGGCCGCGAAGCTCGCGCAGGAGTTGTCGAACGCCGACGCGATGAAGGCCGACGTGCTGCGCGCCGATGTCGAGGCGCGGCAGCAGCGCGGCGCGCTGCAGGCGGCCTTCGATTCGGCGCGCATCGACCACAGCAGCGCGCAGAACGACCTGGCGCGCCAGCAGAAGGCGTTCGATGCCGGCGCGGTGTCGGGCATGCAGGTCGAGCATGCGCGCGACACGCTGCAGAAGGCGCGCATCGCGCTCGAGCATGCCGAGGCCGGCCTGAAGCTGAAGGACGACAGCCTGAAGTTCGACGTGCAGGCCAGGCAGCTCGCGCACGCGCGCCAGCTGCTGATGGTGAAGGACCTGCAGCGCCAGGTCGAGAGCCTGACCGTGCGCTCGCCGGTCGAGGGCCAGGTCGGCCAACTGTTCATCGCCGAGCATGCGAACGTCGCGAAGGATGCGCAGCTGCTGTCGGTGATCGACCTGTCGGCGTTGGAGGTGCAGATGCAGGTGGCCGAGAGCTTCGCGCGCGACCTGGGTGTCGGCATGCCGGGCGAGATCAGCGGCAACGGCCACACCTGGCGCGCGGCGGTCAGCGCGGTGTCGCCCGAGGTCGTCAACAACGAGGTCGCGGCGCGGCTGCGCTTCAGCGGTGGTGCCACCGAGCAGCCGAGCCAGCTGCGCCAGAACCAGCGCCTGGCGGTGCGCGTGCTGCTGGACAAGCGCGACGACGTGCTGGCGGTGCAGCGCGGCAGCTTCATCGACGAGGCCGGTGGCGCGCACGCCTATGTGCTGCGCGACGGTATCGCCGTCAAGACGCCGATCCGTGTCGGCGCGCGCAGTCTCGACAAGGTCGAGATCCTCGGCGGCCTCGACGTCGGCGACCGGGTGGTGGTGTCCGGCGCCGAGCTGTTCCAGGGCGCCGAGCACGTTGCCGTCAGCCAGTGACCCTCCCCATTGAACACTGACATCGAAGGACTCCCATGCTCAAGATGACCGGCCTGTCCAAGGTCTACCGCACCGAAGTGATCGAGACCCATGCGCTGCGAGCGTTCAACCTCGAGGTGAAGGAGGGCGAGTTCGTTGCGGTGACCGGCCCGTCGGGCTCGGGCAAGACGACCTTCCTGACGATCGCCGGCTTGCTGGAGGCGGCGACCGGCGGCAGCTACCTGCTCGATGGCGTCGAGGTGGGCCAGCTGGACGACAACGCCCGTTCGCGCATCCGCAACGAGAAGATCGGCTTCATCTTCCAGGCCTTCAACCTGATCCCGGACCTGAACATCGCCGACAACGTCGAGGTGCCGCTGCGCTACCGCGGCATGAAGGCCGACGAGCGCCGTCGCCGCGTGCGGGATGCGCTGGAGCGGGTCGGGCTGGCAGCACGCGAACGGCACTATCCGGCGGAGTTGTCCGGTGGCCAGCAGCAGCGGGTCGCGATCGCGCGCGCACTGGCCGGCAGCCCGCGCCTGCTGCTGGCCGACGAACCGACCGGCAACCTCGACAGCCAGATGGCGCGCAGCGTGATGGCGCTGCTGGAGGAACTGCACCGTTCGGGCGCGACGATCGTGATGGTCACGCACGATCCGCAACTGGCGGCGCGGGCGCAGCGCAACGTTCACGTCGTCGATGGGCAGGTCGTGGATGCGTCGGACGAACTTCGGCTCAGTTCTGCGAGCGAAGTGGTGGCCTGAGATGCGCCGCCGGTTCGCAGGACTCCTGCTGGCAGCCGCACCCTGGGCAGCCCAAGCCGACGACCTGCTGCAGATCTACCAGCAGGCCCGTCGCGCCGACCCCGTGCTGTCCGCCGCCGACGCCCAGCGCGGCATCGCGAAGGAAGGCGTCGTCCAGGCCCGCGCACCGCTGCTGCCGCAAGCCTCGGCTGGCCTGTCATACGACCGCGCCCAACCCACCAGCGACCCCGGCGAGCGCATCAACAGCCGCACCGCTTCCGTCACGCTGAACCAGGTGCTGGTCGACGTGGCCCGCCTGTCGCAACTGCATGTCGCGCAGTCGCAGGCCGACGCGCAGGATGACCAGGTGCGGGCCGCCGAGCAGGCCCTGTGCGCCCGCGTCGCCCGCGCGTATTTCGACGTGCTCACCGCCGACGACGCGGTGCGCCAGGTCGAGGCCAACGAGGATGCGTTCCGCCAGCAGGTCGAGCAGTCCGACCAGCGCTTCCGCAACGGCCTGTCGGCGCAGGTCGACGTCGAGCAGGCGCGGGCCTACCACGCGGCCGCGCGCGCCGCCAGCATCGATGCCCGCGAGGCGCGTGACGACGCGCGCGAGGCACTGTCCGAGATCACCGGCCAGCCCGCGCCGGCGCTGAACCGCCTGCAGGACGAGCTGCCGATGGCGCTGCCGGCACCGGCCGATCCGCAGGCCTGGGTCGACGACGCACTGCTGCACAACCCGACGCTGTCGGCGCAGCGCCATGTCGTCGATGCGGCCGGGCAGAGCATCGCCGCCGCCCGCGCCGGCCACCTGCCGACGCTCAGCGCCCATCTCGGCGTAGGCCGTGCCGCGGCTTGGCCGACGCCGGCCAGCAACACCGACGGCCGCAACGTCGCGAGCATCGGCCTGGTGCTCAACGTGCCGCTGTTCGCCGGCGGCGCCACGCAGTCCCAGCTGCGCCAGGCGTTCCACCAGCAGGATGCCGCGCGCGACGACTACGAACAGCGCCGCCGCCGCGTCGCGCGCGAGACGCTGGAGCAGTACCGCAGCGTCGCCGCCGGCATCGGCCGCATCGATGCGACGCGCGCCGGGGTCGACTCGGCCGGCCGGGCCCTGGCCTCCACCCGCATCGGCCACGAGCTCGGCACGCAGACGATGACCGACCTGCTGCTCGCGATCCAGACCCAGGCCTCGGCGCAGGCCTCGTCCTCGCAGGCGCGCCACCAGTTCGTGCTGAGCCGGCTGCTGCTGCTGCAGGCGGTCGGCCGCATCGACGAAGCCGACCTGGCCGCCGTCAACACCTTGCTGAAATAGGAGACCGCACCATGTTCGGCTACCACCTCGACCTGGCGCTGCGCAGCTTCCGGCGCAGCCCCGCGCTGACGGCCCTGATGGTGCTCGCCATCGCGCTCGGCATCGGCGCCAGCATGACCACGCTGACGGTGTTCCACGTGCTGTCCGGCGACCCGATCCCCGGCAAGAGCGACCGGCTCTTCTACGTGCAGCTCGACGCCAACGAACGCGGCGGCTCGCCGCCCGGCTCGGAACCGCTCGAACAGCTGACCCGCTTCGACGCCGAGGCCCTGCTGCGCGACAAGCGCGGCGAACGCCAGGTGATGATGACCGGCGGCTCGGTCGCGGTGCAGCCGGCGCAGAGCGACCGGCCGCCGTTCTTCGCGAGCGCCCGCTACACCACCGCCGACTTCTTCCCGATGTTCGAGACGCCGTGGCGCTACGGCCACGGCTGGGAGGCGGCCGACGACGCGGCCGGCGCGCGCGTCGCGGTGATCTCGCACGAGCTGAACCAGAAGCTGTTCGACGGCGCCGACAGCACCGGCCGCATGCTGCGCGCCGGCGACCACGACCTGCGCATCGTCGGCGTGCTCGCGCCGTGGCGCCCGGTGCCGCACTACTACGACCTGTTCGCCGGGCGCTTCGCGAAGACCGAGCAGGTGTTCACGCCGCTGTCGACCGCGCTGCAGGCCCGGCTGCCGATCGCCGGCAGCCTGACCTGCTGGGGCAACCGCACCACGCCCGATCCGCGCGCCCTCAACGCGCCCTGCGCCTGGCTGCAGTACTGGGTGCAGATGCCGTCGGCGGCCGATGCGCTGGCCTTGCGGCAGTACCTCACCGACTACTCCGAACAGCAGCGCGCGGCCGGCCGCTTCGAGCGACCGACCAACGTGCGCCTGCGCAACGTCACCGAGCGCATGGAGTTCAGGCACGTCGTGCCGGGCGACGTGCACCTGCAGCTGTGGCTCGCGTTCGGCTTCCTGCTGGTGTGCCTGACCAACACCGTCGGGCTGCTGCTCGCCAAGTGCATGCGCCGCGCGCCGGAGATCGCGGTGCGGCGCGCGCTCGGCGCCACGCGGCGCGCGATCTTCGGGCAGTTCCTGGTCGAGGCCGGCAGCATCGGCCTCGTCGGCGGCGTCCTCGGGCTCGGCCTCGCGCTGCTCGGCCTGTGGGGCGTGCGCCAGAACCCGGCCAGCTACGCGCAGCTCGCCTACCTCGACGCCCCGATGCTCGCCACCACGCTGGTGCTCGCGCTGGTGGCCAGCCTGGCCGCCGGGCTGCTGCCGGCCTGGCGCGCCTGCCAGGTGACGCCGGCGCTGCAACTCAAGTCGCAATGAGCGCGCCAGAACCAAGGAGAACCTGATGATGGACATCCGACCGATCCTGTCGACGCTGCGCCGCCACAAGACCGCCGCCGCGCTGATCGTGCTCGAGGTCGCGCTGAGCTGCGCGATCGTCAGCAACGCGCTGTTCCTGATCGGCGAGCGGCTGGAGCGCATGCAGGCGCCCACCGGGCTGGCCGAGGCCGAGCTGCTGCACATCCGGCTCAACGACATCGCCCGCCGCGACAACGGCGAGGCGCTGACCCGGCGCGACCTGGCCACGCTGCGCGCGCTGCCGGGCGTCAACGCGGCCACCAGCGTCAACCACGTGCCGTTCGGCAACGGCTCGGCCGATGCCGGCGTCAACATCTCGCCCGACCAGCCGTCGCCGACCCTCAGCGCCGCGCTCTACCTGGTCGGCGAGAACGCGCTCGCGACGCTCGGCCTGAAGCTGGTCGAGGGCCGCGATTTCCTGCCGGAGGAAGTGCAGCCGGCCTCGGCGCTGGAGCGCGAGGAGCCGAAGGTGCCGGCGGTGATCGTCGACCGCGGCACCGCGGCGCGCCTGTTCCCCGAGGGCAGCGCGATCGGCCGCTCGCTGTACGTGTTCGGGTCGTCGCCGATGCGGGTGGTCGGCGTGGTCGAGCACATGTCGATCCCGCAGCCGAACGGTCCGCGCGGCGCCTACCTGACGCTGCTGCCGGTGCAGCCGGTCTACAACGACGGCAACTACCTGGTGCGTGTCGCCGACGCGGCGCAGCGCGACCGGGTGCTGAAGGACGCGGTCGCCGCGCTGCAGGCGGTGGACAGCCAGCGCATCGTGATGGAGCGCGAGACCTTCGACGACATGCGCCACGAGTACTACCGGCAGGACCGCTGGATGGCCGCGCTGCTGGTCGCGGTGTGCATCGCGCTGCTGGTGGTCACCGCGTTCGGCATCGTCGGGCTGGCGAGCTTCTGGGTGCAGCAGCGCACGCGGATGATCGGCGTGCGGCGCGCGCTCGGCGCGTCGCGGGTGCAGATACTGCGCTACTTCCAGACCGAGAACTTCCTGCTCACGACGATGGGCATCGTGCTCGGCATGACGGCCGCGTACGGCATCAACCGGCTGCTGATGAGCCTGTACGAGCTGCCGCAACTGCCCTGGGTGTGCCTGCCGATCGGCGCGGTGACGCTGTGGGTGCTCGGCCAGGTCGCGGTGCTCGGGCCGGCACGCCGCGCCGCGGCATTGCCGCCGGTGGTGGTCATGCGAGGCGCGTAGCCCGGATGCCAATCCGGGATCCCGGCCCCACCCGCTAAGCTTGCCGAATGCGCCGCATCCTGATCATCGACGACAACCCCGCGGTCGGCCAGGCCCTGTCGCTGCTGCTGTCGCTGCACGACATCCAGGCCGAGGTCGCGCTGACCCCCGCCGACGGCCTCGCCGCGCTCGACCGCGGCCCGGTCGACGTCGTGATCCAGGACATGAACTTCAGCGCCGACACCACCTCCGGCGCCGAGGGCGCGGCGCTGTTCCGCGCGATCCGCGAGCGCCAGCCCGACCTGCCGGTGATCCTGCTGACCGCGTGGACGCGGCTCGAGGCTGCTGTCGAGCTGGTGAAGGCCGGCGCCGCCGACTACCTCGCCAAGCCCTGGGACGATGCGAAGCTGGTCGCCACCGTCGAGAACCTGCTGGAGCTGTCCGAATCGACACGCGAGGTGGCCCGCGTGCGCGACGAGCGCCGCCGCCGCCGCGAGGCACTCGCGCAGCGCCACGACCTGGGTGGCATCGTCTATGCGTCCGAGGCGATGGAGCGCACGCTGGAACTGGCCTGCCAGGTCGCGCGCTCCGACCTGCCGGTGCTGGTCAGCGGGCCCAACGGCAGCGGCAAGGAGCGCATTGCCGCCACGGTGCATGCCAACTCGGCGGTGCGCGACGGCCCGTTCGTCGCGGTCAACTGCGGCGCGCTGCCGGCCGAGCTGATCGAGGCCGAGCTGTTCGGTGCCGAGAGCGGCGCCTTCACCGGCGCCGGCAAGTCGCGCGACGGCCGCTTCGACGCGGCCGACGGCGGCACGCTGTTCCTCGACGAGATCGGCACGCTGCCGCTGCCCGGCCAGGTCAAGCTGCTGCGGGTGCTCGAGACCGGGCGCTTCGAGCGCGTCGGCTCGTCGCGCACGCGCCAGGTGCGGGTGCGCGTGATCAGCGCGACCAATGCCGACCTGAAGGCGATGGTGCGCGCCGGCAGCTTCCGCGAAGACCTGTACTACCGGCTCAACGTGATCGAGGTCGCGCTGCCGCCGCTCGCGCAGCGCCGCGACGACGTGCTGCCGCTGGCCGAGCACTTCCTGGCCGGCCGCGCGCCGCTGGGCGATGCGGCGCGCGCCCAGCTGCTCGCGCATGCCTGGCCGGGCAACGTGCGCGAACTGAAGAACGTGATCGAGCGCGCCGCACTGCTGGCGCGCGGCGGGCCGATCACGCCCGACCTGCTCGGCCTGCCGCCGGCCGAGCCCGCGATGGCGCGCAACCTCGACGAGCCGAGCCGCGACGCGGTGGTCG